>JBMCTR010000440.1:0-2501 GCA_048622955.1 Actinomycetota bacterium | reverse complement strand
GAGTCGTGGTCCCGAGAGCCTCCCGACATGGTGCACGCCCACCTGTGGGCCTCCGGGCTCGCCGCGCTCACCGCGTTGCGACAGTCCCCATCCGCGGCCCGGATACCGGTGCTCCAGACGTTCCACGCGCTCGAGACCTTCGACGAGGACACAGCGGCCCATCGCCGCGAGTGGCTGCGGCTCGAGGCGGCGGTGGCTCGCGGGGTGGACCGGATCGCGGCCACCTCACGGCGAGAGGTCGCCGATCTCGTGTTGCTCGGTGCCCGGCGGCGGGACATCGACGTGATCCCACATGCCGTGGATACCGAGCTGTTCACGCCCGAGGGTGACCGGTATCCGGGCAGGGGTCTTCCCCGGCTGGTCGCGGTCGGGCCGATGGTTCCGGAGACGGGGTTCGACGTCGCGATCCACGCGTTGCGCGGGCTGTCCGACGCCGAACTGCTGATAGCGGGCGGGCGGCCACCTGGAGCGGACAAGAGCTGGACGCTGGACGCGGAACCGGAGGCCGCGCGGCTGCGGGCGCTGGCCACCCGGCACGGCGTCACGGACCGGGTCGAGTTGCTCCAGCTGCCGCCCAGGGAGGAGCTGCCCGCGCTGCTGCGATCGGCGGACGCCGTCGTGTGCACGCCGTGGCACGACACGCCGGGCACGACGGCGATCGAGGCGATGGCCTGCGGCCGGCCGGTCGTTGGATCGGCAGTCGCCGAACTGCTCGACGTGGTCATCGAGGGTGCCACCGGCGTGCTCGTCCCTCCGCGCAACCCGATGGCGCTGGCACGCGCGCTGCGGGAGTTGCTGCACGACCCGATCCGGATGGACGGGTTCGGGTTGGCGGCGGCGGACCGCGCGCGTGCCCGGCACTCGTGGGACCGGATCGCCGACGAGATCGCGCAAGCCTATCTGCGCAGCGTGGCGGCCTGAGTTTGCCGCCACGGCCCACGGGTAACCGTCCCGAAGGAGTTGGCGCACGACCCCCGAGGAGGACCTCAAGTGCTCACCCTGACCGCCGGCGCGGTCTCGGTGATCCGGGAGATCACCGGCCAGCCGGGCCTATCGGAGGCGACCGGCGTGCGCATCGCCTCCGCCATCCCGACGGGCAACGGAATGCCCTCGTTCGAGATCGGCATCGCCGACGCACCGGAACCCGCTGACCAGGTCGTCGAGACGGGCGGTGTCCGCGTCTTCCTGGACCCCGAGGCCTCCGACGCCTTCCGCGACAAGGCGCTGGACGCCGAGGTGGACGAGGGAGAGGTGCGGTTCCTCATCGCGGACCAGAACCCTGAGTGAGCGGCTGACGTCCCACCCTGATCGGGCTGATCCGCCGGCCAACCACGTCCTGAAGGGCCTCGGCGGCCTGCGCAGTGCTTGCGATCTTAGGTATGGTAGTCAAGCTCGATGACGAGCTTGGGCTTGTGCTGACGGTGCCGCCGTTCTGACCTACGCTGGGAAGGTTTGGTGCCGGCCCGGTGTTATAAGGAACGTCGCGAAAGCCGGACGCTGGTGTTCCGGCCCGAATCCATGCCAGGGAGGTGACCAGGGATGAACGCTGCGGACAGCCGCGCGATGACAGCGCAGCGTCCCGAGCCGCGCGAGCTCGAGGGCGACTACGACCTGGTCGGCCAGTACCTGAAGCAGATCGGGTCGACCCAGCTGCTCACCGCGAACGACGAGGTGGAGCTCGCCAAGCGGATCGAGGCCGGGGTCTACGCTGCTGAACTGCTTCGGCAGGTCGACGCCGGTGAGCGCGACGAGCAGGACCTGCCCGGCACCCGCGAGGAGCTCGAGTTCATCGCCCGCGACGGCGAACAGGCCAAGGACCACATGATCCGGGCGAACCTACGCCTCGTGGTCGCGGCCGCGCGCAAGTATTACCGGAACATCGGCGTGTCCTTCCTGGACGTGGTTCAGGACGGCAACCTGGGGCTCATTCGGGCGGTCGAGAAGTTCGACTACACCAAGGGCTTCAAGTTCTCCACCTACGCGATGTGGTGGATCCGTCAGTCCATCGACCGTGGCCGCGCCGACAAGTCGCGGACGGTTCGGCTGCCGGTGCACGTCATCGAGAACCTGTCCAAGCTGGGCAAGGTGGAGCACCGGCTGCAGATCCGGCTCGGGCGGGAGGCCACCGTCGAGGAGGTCGCCGAGGAGGCCGGCATGTCGGCCGAGAAGGTCGAGGAGCTGCGTGAGCTCTCGCGCGACGCGGTCAGCCTCGACACGCCGGTCGGCGAGGAGGGCGACACCCGCATCGGGGACCTGATCGAGGACGTCCACGTCCTGCAGGCCCAGGACGTCGTGGAGTTCGAGGCGCTCGGCGCGGAGCTGCGCTCGCTCGTCGACACGCTCCCGCCCCGGGAGGCGATGATCATCAGCCTGCGGTACGGGCTGCACGACGGGCGCGAGCACAGCCTGCAGGAGGTTGCCGAGCGGGTTGGGCTGACCCGCGAGCGGGTGCGCCAGCTCGAGAAGGAGTCCATGGCCAAGCTCCGCGACCCGGAGCGGCA
>JBMCTR010000439.1:0-2502 GCA_048622955.1 Actinomycetota bacterium | reverse complement strand
GTTCGGGCTGTACTCGCACGGCGCGGACGGCGTCTGGCGCAAGCACCGCGACTTCGTTCTCGGCAGCAGCTGAACACAACGCCGCCGATCATGCAATTGCCGTTCGACACGCCGTGCTAACTCGTCCCGGACGAGTGAGCAGCCGGGGGTCACGCGGCGTAGCGCCCGTTGCGCCGGCGTCGGCGCCGGCGCCGGCCGAGCCTCATCAGGACGAGTGCCACGGCTGCTGCGGCTGCCCCGATGGCCCATGATCGGAGCCGGCCGCCGCTGGTCCCGGGCTCGGCTGCGGCGCCCTCGGAAGCAGCCCCGGCGGCTTCCGACTCCTCGGCCCGCGCCGCTTCTTCCGCCGCTTGCTCGACAGCGTCCGCGACCTGCTCGGGCGTGACGAGGGTGCCGACCGGCTCGGCGGTACCGGTGGCGGCGAACCCCCAGTCGAGCAGTTCTGCCGCGAGGGGCTCTGCGCGGCCCTCGGCGTCGAGCACCGTCGCAACCAGCCGGATGCCGTCCCGCTCCGCCGCGGCGACCAGGGTGTGGCCGGCTTCGCTGGTAAATCCCGTCTTCAAGCCGACGGCGCCGTCGTAGCTGCCGAGCAGGCGGTTCTGGTTCTGGATCTGGAACGTCTCGCCATCCAGCCCGGGAAAGTCGTACGTCCGCGTGCGCGTGAGCCCAGCAAGTGCGTCGTCGGCGAGCACGGCGCGCCCGATCAGCGCCAGATCGTAGGCGGACGAGAGCTGGCCCGGATCGTCCATCCCGTCAGGGGTCTTGGCGACGGTGTCGTACGCCCCGAGCCGCGTCGCTGCTGCGTTCATCTTCTCCAGCGCCGCGTCGGTTCCGCCGGCCAACTCGGCCAGCGCGTACGCGGCGTCGTTGCCCGAGGCCAGCAGCAGCCCGTGCTCGAGGTCGCTGATCGAGTAGCGCTCGTCCGGGACCAGCCCGACCCGGCTGCCCTCGATGCGCGCGACCTGCTCGGTGGCCACATAGGTGGTGCCGCGGTCGATGTCCGGCAGCAGCGCGAGCGCAGTGAGCAGCTTGATGGTGCTTGCGGGCGGTCGCCGGTCGTGCGCGTTCCGGGCCGCGAGGACGTCCCCGCTGTCGGCGTCGGCGATCAGCCAGGAGACGGCCTCGATGGCCGGCAGGTCGGGCACGCCCGGGCCGGCGTCGACGACCGGCTCACCGCGTGCGCCGAGCCGTGCTCCGCCGACCGGCTCATCGAACGGGATGCCCGTCCCGGCCAGGAGGAACGGAAGGCTACCGACCAACATGGCGAGCATGGCGAGCCGGGCATCGAGCGTCATATCGGCAGAAAGGGTACTGCGCGATCGGCGCCGTCGGCGCAGGGGTCAACCGGCCAGCCCGTCGAACGGAAGTACGAGCGTGCGCAGCAGGTTGGCGAGTTGGTCGCGATCCGCGGCGGAAAGGTCGGCTAGCAGCGAACGCTCATGGGCGAGCAGCCCTTCGAGCGCGGCGTCGGCGGCGTCGCGGCCGGCGTCGGTCAGCTGTACCCGCACACCCCGGCGGTCGCCGGTCTCCCGCCTGCTGCGGCGAACGAGCCCGCGCTGAGCCAACTTCTCCACGCGGGTCGTCATGGTGCCGCTGGTGACCAGGGTCTGGGCGATCAACTCGCTCGGCGACAACTCGTACGGCGGGCCCGAGCGCCGTAGTGCGGACAGGACGTCGAACTCCCACGGCTCGAGTCCCGCGCCGTCGATGATGACGCCGGCGAATGCGGCGCGACGGCGACGGTCCAGGTGGCGGGCGAGCCGGCTCACCCGGGAGAGCACCTCGAGGGGAGTGACATCGAGGTCGGGGCGCTCGCGTTGCCAGGCCTCGATGATGCGGTCGACCTCGTCCTGCACGGCGAAATCCTATGTGTCGAGCATCTTGACGCCAAAGGATTGTTGGAGGGGAATGGCTGGGCGCTCATCGGCCGACTGCGGCCGCAAACGCAATGATCGAGTGCGAACGCGATGATCAAAACTGCGTGATCAAGCTCCTTTCGGCGTCTGAATGTGGATTTGATCATCGCGCTAACAATTGACCATTGAGCTCGACTTCGATCACCACGTTGGGTAGCGCTGGCGAGACTCCGCCTCGCCGCGCCGCCGCTTCCCTGGAGCGAGCAGAGCGAAGGCAGCAACGACGTCCCCGCCTGGCCTGCGCCGCGCAGACCGGTCAACCGCTAGGCACCGGTGGCTTGCTTCCGTCGGCCGCTCGTGCGGCGGGCACGCGCCGGGGGTGGTACTGCACGGCACCGATGCCCGGTTGGACGATGCGCAGTTCCCCCGGTTCGGCGTTCTCCGCGGCGTCCGCCAGGGCGGCGGCGACCTCGTCGGCCGTCAGCAGCGGGAAGCCGGAGGCGCGGAAGTCGTCGGACACCATCGGCGTGTCGACGAACCCCGGACAGACGGCGGAAAGGCGTATCCCGTATTCGGTCAGATCCGGCGCCGACGCCTGCACCATGCCCACGACGGCGTGCTTGCTCGCCACATAGACCGGGTCCCC
>JBMCTR010000438.1:0-2502 GCA_048622955.1 Actinomycetota bacterium | reverse complement strand
GGCCTGGTCGCACCAGTGACCGCACGGCCGGGCCCCCTGCGTTACGGGTCGCGGCGCATCGGCACGTGCGGGATGCCGTCCTCGACGAACTCGGGCCCGCACGGGGAGAAGCCGAACCGCTCGTAGAGGCCGGTGAGGTGGCGCTGCGCGTCGAGCATGCACCGGCGGCCCTCGAGGTCCGCAAGAGCGGTCGCGAGCAGCCGGCCCGCCAAGCCTGCTCCCCGCGCATGCCGCGCCACGGCGACCCGGCCGATCCGCGCCGCGCCGTCCGGCTCCTCGAGCACCCGAAGGCAGGCCGCGACCTCGTCGCCGTCGGCGATCCAGTGGTGGACGGTGCCCGGCTCGGTGTCCCGTCCGTCCAACTCCGGGTACGCGCACCGCTGCTCGACGACGAACACGTCGACGCGCAGCCGCAGCAGCGCGTACAGCGTCGCGGCGTCGAGCTCACCGAAGGCGGCCGCCCGACTGGCCAGCGTCATGCGGTGTCGTCGTGGCGGGTGAGCGCGATCCCGTTGATGCAGTAGCGCAGGTCGGTCGGGGTGCCGTACCCCTCGCCCTCGAAGACGTGACCGAGGTGGGAGCCGCAGCGGGCGCAACGCACCTCGGTGCGCAGCATCCCCAGCGAGCGGTCTTCGATGTACTCCACCCGGTCCTCGGCGAGCGGGGCGTAGAACGACGGCCAGCCGCAGTGCGCGTCGAACTTGGTCTCGGACCGGAACAGCTCCGCGCCGCACGCCCGGCAGGAGTAGACGTACGGCCGCTCGTCGGGCGCCTCGAGCGGGCTGGATCCGGGTGGCTCGGTGCCCGCCTCGCGGAGCACGCTGTACTCGGCGGCCGACAGTTCGGATCGCCACTCTTGCTCGGTCTTCTGGACCTGGTACGCCATGCCATCGAGCCTACGCTGACACGGTGGCCGGTTCTCGACGCGACGCAAGATCGATCGTATCGTTGACCCGTCAACAGTCCTGGGAGGACTAGCCAACCTGGAGGGGACATGGACGTCCTGTTCTTGATCGGCCGGATACTGTTCGCGGCGCTGTTCCTCGGCAGCAGCGTCGGCCATCTGACCAACACCGACCAGATGGCCGGCTTCGCGGAGAGCCGGGGGCTTCGTCCCGGCAGGCCAATCGTGCTCGGCACCGGCATTCAGATCGCCCTTGGTGGGCTGCTGGTGCTGCTCGGCATCTGGATGGACCTCGGTCTCATCCTGATCGCGCTGTTCCTGCTTGGTACGGCGTTCCTGATGCATCCGTTCTGGAGGGAGTCCGACGCTCAGTCGCGGATGATGGAGCAGATCCAGTTCATGAAGGACCTGGGGCTCGCCGGCGCCGCGATCTACGGGCTGGCGGCCGTCTGGCTCCTCGGCGACGACCTGGGGCTCACCATCACCGGGCCGCTGTTCGCGTCGTAGCTGTCACCGGCACCCGGTAGCGTGGCGCCCGTGGCCACACCACATCTCGACATCGAGGTCGACGGGCGCCACGTCCGCGTGTCCAACCCGGACAAGGTCTACTACCCGCAGGTAGGCGTCACGAAGCGGGAGCTGGTCGAGTACTACGTGGCGGTTGGTGACCCGGTGGTGCGGGCGCTGCGGGAGCGGCCGACGTACCTGCAGCGGTTCCCGGACGGCGTCGAGGGCGAGGAGATCTACCAGAAGCGGCTGCCGCCGTATGCGCCCGACTGGATCCGCCGCGTGACGGTCACGTTCCCGTCCGGCCGGTCGGCCGCCGCGCTCAGCGTGACTTCGCCGGCCGACGTGGCCTGGGCGGTCAACCTGGGCACGGTGACGTTCCACCCGTGGCACGCCAGGGCGGCGGACGTGGACCGGCCGGACGAGTTGCGCATCGACCTGGACCCGCAGCCGGGCACGACGTTCGGCGACGCGCGCAAGGTCGCGCTCGAGGCCGTGCGGCCGCTGCTGGACGAGCTGGGCTACGCCGGCTTCGCCAAGACGAGCGGCGGCCGCGGGATCCACGTGCACGTCCGCATCGAGCCGCGCTGGACGTTCGTGGAGGTGCGGCGGGCGGCGATCGCGTTCGCCCGGGAGGTCGAGCGGCGGGCGCCGTCCCTGGTGACGACCGCGTGGTGGAAGGAGCAGCGCGGCGAGGCGATCTTCATCGACTACAACCAGAACGCGCGCGACCGCACGATCGCGTCGGCCTGGTCCGCCCGGCGCACCGCGCGTGCCACTGTATCCACGCCGGTGAGCTGGGAGGACCTGGCCGCCGTCGACCCGGACGAGCTGACCGTGCGCACCGTGCCGGGGTGGTACGCCGAGCACGGCGACCCGCACGCGGCGATCGACGACGTGGCCCACACCCTCGAGCCGTTGCTGGAGCTGGCCGACCGCGACGAGGCGGGCGGGCTGGACGACCTGCCGTACCCCCCGAACTACCCGAAGATGCCCGGCGAGCCGAAGCGCGTCCAGCCCAGCCGTGCGAAGCGTCCCACCAGCGGCGACGCGCCGAGGTGATCCCTAGCGCTCGCGGCGGCCCCATGCCC
>JBMCTR010000437.1:0-2505 GCA_048622955.1 Actinomycetota bacterium | reverse complement strand
GGTTGATCGTTGTGAGATTGCCCCCGGGAAGCCGACGGCGATCTCACAACGATCATCGCTGTGGATAACGCCTGCGGGAGGTAGCGCGGGTTCGGCAGGCTTGATCGGTGCTCCCCCGGATCGCGAACATCGTCGGCGACCAGGACGGTTTGATCACTCGAACACAGGCCGTCGCCGCAGGCATGAGTGCGAGCGCGGTGGACCGTGCGCTCAGGAACCGATGGCAGGTCGTGCTGCCAGGGGTCTACGCAAGCTTCACAGGCCCGCTCAGCGTGATCCACCGGCTGCGTGCGGCGGTGTTGTACGGCGGTCCAGGCGCGATGGTGACCGGTCCGATGGCGTGCGCCCTCTCCGGCTTCAATTACGCACCTGATCCGAACGGCATCGTGGACGTCCTCGTCGGGCTCGGTCGCCAGCGCGTGGACACCGGATTCGTCCGGATGCACCGCAGCAGCCGAGTTCCGAAGCAGCTCACGGTATGGCAGGACGACTCGCCCGAAGCGCAGGCGACACGTGCCTTCCGGCCATCATCGTCCGGCGAAGACGACCCGCTCAGTGACGATGCCCGGCCCTGGACCATCCGCATCGCTCCGGCGCCGAGGGCGGTGATGGATACCGTCCGGCTTCGCCGCCTCGACCTGTTGGGGGCCCATAGCGGCAGACTTCCGGCGGGGACGGCGCTACGGCTCCTGCAGGACACGCGCGCGCTGCTGTGCGAGTTCGTCCAGCGGCGCAGTGGCACGGCAGCGGACCTCGCCGCGGAACTCGATGCGGCACCGAGAGCCGGCACCGCGACGGCACGGTTGGCAATGGACGACGTCGTGGCCGGTTGCCGGTCCGCGCCGGAGTGCGAGTTGCGCGACCTGTTCCGGAAGAGCAGCGTCCTGCCCGAGCCCCGCTGGAACAAACGCCTCCCGGGCTACTACCCGCCTCCCGGGGAGCCGATGATCTATCCTGACGCCTGCCTCGCCGAAGCCCGGCTCGTCATCGAGGTCAACTCGACACAGTGGCACAAGATCGGGCTCGGGCCCGAGAAGACCGACCAGCGGCACGCACGCTACGCAGAGCTCGGCTGGCTGGTCATCCCCGTGTCGCCGCGACGAATCAGAAGTGAGCCGGACGCGGTGCTCCGCCAGATCGAGAACACCTACCTCCGCCGGCTCGACTGATCGTTGTGAGATTGCCCCCGGAAAGCCGACGGCGATCTCACAACGATCAAACGGACCCGACTCCCGGCAGCGACGGCCGTCGCGGGCGTGGGCTATGCTGAGCAGCGGCCGGTGGATGATCGCCGGCTGGCACGGTGCCTCAGCGAAGTCCGGTGCGATTCCGGCGCTGTCCCGCAACTGTGATGCCTCCCTCCCGGAGGCCGAGCCAGGTCGCCTGACCCGTGCCGACGGAACTGCCCTCGGAGGAAGGGCGGTCCGTGCGGGCTGGTCCGCCGGGCTGACCTCCCTCCGCAAGAAGCGGAGGTGTCTATCGTGCTACTGCAAAGGGCTGCCCGGGCGGCGGCCATCACCCCTCTCGTCCTGCTCGCCGCGTGCGGCTCGGACGACGCCACGACGACCGACGCCGGTGCCACCGGGTCGCCGGATCCCTCGCCCGAGGCCGCCGAGACGGCGTCGACGTATCCGGTTGCCGTCGAGGCGGCCAACGGCAGCGTCACCATCGATGCGCAGCCCGAGCGCATCGTGTCGCTGTCACCCACCGCCACCGAGACGCTGTTCGCCGTCGGTGCGGGCGACCAGGTCGTGGCCGTCGACGAGCAGTCGGACCACCCCGCCGAGGCGCCCACCACCGACCTGTCCGGCTTCGAGCCCAACGTAGAGGCGATCGCCGAGTACGAGCCGGATCTGGTCCTCGCGGAGGGCACCGGCCCGGACGAGCTCACCGAAGGGCTGGATCGGCTGGAGATCCCGGTGATCGTCCAGTCGGCGGCCGCCGATCTCGAAGAGGCGTACCAGCAGATCGAGGACATCGGCGCGGCCACCGGGCACGCCGACGAGGCCGCGGACGTGGTCGCGGACATGCGGGACCGGATCGCGAAGGTCGTCGCCGACCTGCCCGACGGGCCGCCGCTGTCGGTGTTCCACGAGCTCGGCCCGGACCTGTACACCGCGAGCTCGGACACGTTCATCGGCCAGGTCTACTCCGAGCTCGGCCTGGTCAACGTCGCCGACGAGGCGGCCGAGGAGGCCGGCACCCCGTACCCGCAGGTCTCGGCCGAGTACCTGCTGTCGACCGATCCCGACCTCGTGATCCTCGCCGACAACGAATGCTGCGGCGTCACGCCGGAGCAGGTCGCCGAGCGTCCGGGGTGGGACGCACTGTCCGCGGTCCAGAATGGCAACGTCACGGTGGTCGACGAGGACATCGCGTCCCGCTGGGGTCCCCGCGTCCCGGAGCTCTTCGAAGAGATCTCCAACGTGATCGGCACCGCCCGCGGCACCGGGTGACGCACGTGAGCACCCGGGTCGTCCCCGCCCGTCGCGGCCTTCCCCGTCC
>JBMCTR010000436.1:0-2518 GCA_048622955.1 Actinomycetota bacterium | reverse complement strand
CTGCTGGCCTGGTAGAGGACCCAACCGGGTGGTTAACGTGATCAACGGGGCCTAGCAGCCGTCCGCGAGATGCCGGTAACGTGCAGGCGTGTCGGATATTTCGCACGCGGACCATCCGCCGGCTGCCGTGGACGTCGCCGGTGAGCTTGCCCGTGGCCGTGAGGCCGCTGACCAGTTGGCGTGGGCCCGTGCGTACGAGTCGCTGTCGCGGGCGAGCCGGGCCGGCCGCCTGGACCCCGGTGACCTGCACCTGCTGGCGACCGCCGCGTTCCTCGTCGGGCGGCTCGAAGACTGCCAGCATGCGTTGCAGCGTGCCCATCAGGGGTACGCCGAGACCGGCGACGCGCGCCAAGCGGCACGGTGTCTGTTCTGGCTCGGCTTCAGCCTGCTGCTCGGCGGCGACCACGCGCAAGCCGCCGGTTGGCTCGGCCGGGCGGGCCGGCTGCTCGAAGGTGAGCAGGAGTCCGGCGAGCATGGCCTGCTGCTGCTTCCCACCGTGATCCAGCACGCCGACGGCGGTGCCCACGGCGAGGCCGTCGCGACGGCGAGCCGCATGGTCGAGATCGGCACCCGCACCGGCGACGCCGAAGTGCTCGCGCTGGGCCTGCACTGGAAGGGCCGGGCGCTGGTGCGCCAAGGGCGGTTACCCGAGGGCCTGGCGTTGCTGGACGAGTCCATGACCGCCGTCGTCGCAGGCGAGGTGGTGCCGTACGTCGCAGGGTCGCTGTACTGCTGGATGATCGATGCTTGCCGCGAGATCGCGGACGTCCGCCGTGCCCACGAATGGACCGACGCACTCACGATGTGGTGCGACCAGCAACCGGACATGTTCACGTTCAGCGGCCAGTGCCTCGTCCACCGCGCCGAGATCATGCAGCTGCACGGCCGCTGGCCGGAGGCCGTCCAGGAAGCCAGACGCGCGTGTGACCAGTTCGACCGCGCTGCCGACCAGTACGCCGCCGGAGCGGCGTGGTACCGGTTGGGCGAGATCTACCGTGTGCAGGGCGCGGCGGCCCAGGCGGAGGAGGCGTACCGCCGTGCGGGCGAGTGGGGCCATGAACCCCAGCCCGGGCTGGCGCTGCTCCGGTTGGCCGCGGGCAGGACGGAGGCGGCCAAGGTCGCCCTCGAACGCGCATTGGCAGAGGCGGGCGACCGGCCACGGCGCGCGGCGTTGCTGCCCGCATTGGTCGAGATCGCGCTGGCGTCCGATGACCACGGCGCGGCCGAGGCGGCCACCACTGAGCTCGAGGAAATCGTCGGTGACTACGGCACGCCTGCGCTCCGCGCGGCGGCAGCTCATGCCCGTGGCGCGGTCCAGCTTGCCGCCGGGGACGCCAGGCAGGGTCTCAGCGCGCTGCGCACCTCGTGGCAGCTGTGGCGCGAGTTGGACGCCCCGTACGATGCCGCCCGGATTCGGGTGCTCATCGGCCTGGGCTGCCGATCGTTGGGCGACGAGGACGCGGCTGAGTTGGAGCTCGCGGCAGCGCACCGGGTGTTCGTCCAGCTCGGCGCACGACCCGACGCCGAGCGGGTGGAATCCCTGATCCGCTCGAGGCCGGGGCCGGAGGCCACGCACGGGCTGACCGCTCGGGAGCTGGAGGTGCTGCGCCTGCTCGCCGCCGGCAAGACCAACCGGGCGATCGCCGCCGAACTCGTGCTGGCCGACAAGACCGTCGACCGGCACGTGAGCAACATCTTCTCGAAGATCAACGTCACCTCCCGGGCGGCGGCCACCGCCTACGCGTACCGGCACGCCCTGGTGTAGCCGAGCGTGGGTGGAATCCCCCACGTCTCCGCCGGTGCCGCAGTTGTGGGGTTCGCCCGAAGCACCACGGGTCGATCGGCTCCTAGCGTCGCGAGCAGCGACAGCGACCAGAGAGGAGTCGAGACGATGACCCAGACAGGTGAGGCCAACCAGGACCAGCGGGAGTACTGGACCGGCGAGGGCGCGGAGTTCTGGCACCTGTGCGGTGACTGGTGGGGGGAGATGTTCGCACCGTTCGGGCAAGCCATGTTCGATGCCGCGGACCTGCAGCCCGGCGAGCGCGTACTGGACGTGGGCTGCGGCTTCGGCACAACCACGGTGGAAGCTGCCGAGCGGGTGGCACCGCACGGTGCGGCAGTCGGGATCGACGTCGCGCCGCAACTGCTCGAGACCGCCCGGAAGCGCGCAGCCGGCATCGGAAACATCAGTTGGCTGCAGGGGGACGCACAGGTGCATCCGTTCGAACCGGCCTCGTACGACGTGGTGATCAGCCGGTTCGCGGCGATGTTGTTCGACGACCCGCCGACTGCATTCGCGAACCTGCACCGGGCACTGCGGCCGGGAGGCCGGCTCTCCTTCGTGTGCTGGCAGGACCCGACGAAGGTCGAGTGGATCGCGGTAGCCATCGCGGCCGCCGTGCCAGTCGTGGGGCGGCCACCGGACCTTGGTGAGCCCGGTGCTCCCGGCCCCTTTGCGTTTGGCGATGGCGAGCGGGCCCGCAAGCTCGTGTCGGCCGGGGGGTTCTCCGACGTG
>JBMCTR010000435.1:0-2522 GCA_048622955.1 Actinomycetota bacterium | reverse complement strand
GAGCGGCCCTGACCTGGGCGGTCCGGGAGGCGAAGGAACGGCTGCTCGACCTCACTGTCTGCCACGCGTGGAACGTGCCGCAGCAGTCCGTCGACCGCGACGTCGAGCACGCTGCCCGCACCACGGCTACCAACACCCTCGATGAGGGGGCGCTGCTGGCCCGGCAGGAGCTTCCGCCACTGCGCGTGCGCCCGCTCCTCGTGCGCGGGCCGGCCGGCTTGGTGCTCGCTCGAACCAGCCGCGACGCCGCCATGCTCGTGGTTGGCACGGCCGGGACCGTCGACCTGACGGGGCGTGGCTCGGTGCCCGCCGTGAGCTACACGGCGACGCACGCCCGGTGTCCCGTCGTCCTCGTCCGGGATGCGCCGCTTCCCAAGGACGGCAGCGTGGTCGTCGCCGTGGCCGGGACACCCGACCTGGGAGCCCTGGCCTTCGCCTACGAGCATGCCGCCGCGGCGGGGGCCGATCTCCACGTGTGGGGCGGATGCTGGCCCGGGCCGGCCGGTACGGCCTTGGAGCGGCGGTGGTTCGCCGACTCGCTCGCCCGGTGGCGGGACAAGCACCCGGACGTGCTCGTGACAGTGGATCTCGCTGATCAGCGTCCGCTGGCCGACCGGCTGAGCGCGGTGCGCGATGTCCGGCTGATCGTGGTGAGCTCACCTGCGTGCCTCGAGGATGCTCTGCTCAGCCACCGCTCCGCGCCGGTTGCCGTGGTCCGGTAGCTCGCGACTCCGGCGCGCCCGCTCCCGACCGCCAGCGGCGGATGGCCTTCTCCACCTCGACCACGACCAGGACGGCGGCGGCGACCGCGACGATCCGCACCCAGGCGTCGAGATCGAGCGGTTCCACCCGCAGTACCAGTTGCGTGCCCGGGAAGTACAACGCGCCGATGTGCACGACGAACGACCCGGCGGTGGCGAAAACGAGGAACGGGTTGTCGCGCAGCGGGACGGTGAACACCGAACGGTGGTCGGACCGTGCGTTGCCCGCCTGGAGCGCCATGAACGCGACCATGGTCGTCAGCGCGACCGTCTGGGCCGCGACCAGTGAGCCGGTGCGGTCGAGCTCCCACCGGAACATCACCAGCGTGCCGATGGACATCACGATTCCCGTGATGACGGTGCGCTGCCACAGCAGCGTGGAGATGACGCCCTCCCGCTGCCCGCGGGGCGGGCGATCCAAGATGTTGCGCTCGCCGCGCTCGAAGGCGAGCGCCACGTCCTGCAGCCCGTTGGTCACGAGGTTGAGCCACAGCAGCTGCGCGGGCAGCATCACCAGCGGCCACCCGGCGCTGACGCTGGCGAGCAGCGCGATGATGGTCGCGACCGCCGTCGACACCAGGAAGAACGTTGCGCGCCGGATGTTGTCGAACGTCCGCCGCCCTTCGTCGATCGCGCTGACGATGCTGACGAAGTTGTCGTCCGAGAGGACGATCTCGGCCGCCTCCCGCGCCACGTCGGTGCCGTCCCGGCCCATCGCCACGCCGATGGAGGCGGACTTCAACGCGGGTGCGTCGTTCACGCCGTCACCGGTGACGGCGACCACCTCGCCGTCGTCCTGGAGCGCACGGACGATGCGCAGCTTGCCCTCGGGCGACACGCGGGCGAACACGGATACGTCCCGGACCTTCCGGCGAAGGGCCTCGGCGTCGAGCCGGTCGAGCTCCGCCCCTGTCAGCACGCGGGCACCGCTGTCGATGCCGAGCTCGGCCGCGATCGAGCTCGCCGTCGCCGAATGGTCGCCGGTGATCATCACGACCCGCACGGACGCGCGCCGGCACGCGTCGATCGCCTGCTTGACGCCCTCCCGCGGCGGGTCCTTCATGCCGACGAGGCCGACGAAGACCAGATCGGTGGGGTCCTCGGTGTCCAGCGGGGGATCCTCC
This sequence comes from Actinomycetota bacterium, assembly GCA_048622955.1. Lineage (GTDB taxonomy): Bacteria > Actinomycetota > Actinomycetes > Jiangellales > Jiangellaceae > JBMCTR01. The sequence goes on along the minus strand of JBMCTR010000435.1, from coordinate 637 downwards.
CTGGTTCGGGTCCGGCTGACGGCGGTGCCGAGCACCCGCAGGCCCGAGGCCGCCATCTCGGCCGCCGCGGCGTACACCGTGCGCTCGTCCAGCGGTTCCTCGTGCTCGTCGCCGAGGCTCGCGTCGCACATCGCGAGCACCTGCTCCGGTGCGCCCTTGACGAACAGCGCCTCGCCTCCCCGCACGCGCCGCAACGACGCCGAGAAGCGAAGATCCGGCTCGAAGGGCGTCTCCGTCACCACCGGGAATGCGTCCCTGGCCTGGTCCGGCACCAGGCCGACGTCCGCGGCGGCCAGCAGCAGCGCGACTTCCGTCGGATCGCCGTAGTGCTCGTCGCCGTGCACTTTCGCCTCGTTGGTGAGCACGCCGGTCAGAAGGGTCAGGGCAGCGGGCTCCCACTCGTGGTGGTCCTCCCGCGAGCTGTGCACCTGCGGTTCATCGGGCTGGTAGAACCGCCCCGCCGACCACAGCCGCTGCACCGTCATCCTGTTCTCGGTCAGCGTCCCGGTCTTGTCCGAACCGATCACCGTGGCGCTGCCGAGCGCCTCGACCGCGGGCAGCCGCCGCACGATCGCCTGCCGTCGCGCCATCCGGGTGACCCCGATCGCGAGTGCCACCGTCACGACGATCGGCAGCC
>JBMCTR010000434.1:0-2531 GCA_048622955.1 Actinomycetota bacterium | reverse complement strand
GGCCGGCGCCGTGCGCGCGCATCCGCAACCACGGCGCGGTGTACGCGAGCAGGTGCCACGCCGCCGAGGCCGCGAGCAGCGGCCGCGACCCGCCGTGCGCGGCGAGCACGTTCTTGGCGAAGCCGTCGACCGTAGCGTCGAACCCCTCGTACATCCGGGCGCCGACGAGGTCGCCGCCGAGCGCGAGGCCGAGCTTGAGCCCGGCCTGACGGGTCCGGACGGCGAAACGGACGTCCTCGACGACGGCGCTGCGCACGCTCGCGTGCCCGCCGAGCAGGTCGTAGGCCGCGCGGCGGAAGCACAGCAGCTGGCCGTTCGCGGTCGCGGCCAGCGGGACCGGGGCGTCGAGCAGCCGGTGCGGCAGGAAGCTCAGCAGCACATCGTCGATCAGCGGGACCAGCAGGCGCTCCCCCGGCGTGCCGGTCCGCTGGCGCGGGAAGACCGAGAACACGTCGGCGCGCTGCCGCTCCGCCTCGGCCAGCACGGCGGACAGCGCACCAGGGATCAGGCGGACATCGGCGTCGCAGAACACCAGCACGTCGCCGGAGGCTTCGCGGCCCAGCTGGTGGCAGGCCCACGCCTTGCCCATCCAGCCGTCCGGCAGCGGCTGCCCGGTGAGCAGCCGGACCCGCGGATCGGTGTCCGCGGCCTTGCGCACCACCTCGGCGGTCGCGTCCCGGGAGCCGTCGTCCAGGACGAGGATCTCGTCCGCCGGCTGGGCCAGGAGCCCCGGCAGCGACCGGGCCAGGTTGTCCTCCTCGTCGCGCGCCGGAACCAGCAGCGAGACCCGCCCGGCAGGCACCGCTTCCCGGGCGACCGGCCGCAGTACCGGGAACACCGCCAGGTTCGCCGCGACGACCGCGCACTTGAGGCCGATGAACCCCGCCGCCGCCAGCGCCGCGACCCGCTCGCCGTTCATCGGTCGAGCCCTGGGGCGATCCGCTCGTCCCAGCTCCGCCGGCCTTTCACCACCCGCCGGTACCCGGGCAGAGGGGACCTGGGATCGGTGTTCGCCACGGCGGCGTCGATCTCGGCCAGCCCGGTGCGCAGCGCCTCGGCGAGCCGCTCCGTGGCCGCGTCGACTCCCCCCGTGCAGTCCACCGGGCGCACCCGCACGTACGCCTCCGGCGCCTGGTGGCCCCGCACGCTCACCCGGACCGCCGCGGCGAGCAGGCTGGCCGGCGCGTCCACGGCGAGCCTCGCGGCACCCCGCCGCAGCCGTCCCGGCGGTCCGGCTGGGAGCAGCTCTCCTTCCGGGAACATCACGACCACCCGCCCACGCCGGACCAGGTCCAGCGCCGCGTCCATCTCCTTGGTCCCGACCACGCCGAGCCGGCGCAGGAACCCGACGGCGCGCAGGTTGTCGTCGTCCATCATCAGCCCGCCTTCGCGGCCGGCCCGTCGGAACAGCGCATGCGCGATGAACGGGTCCCACCAGCTGTGATGGTTGGACGCCCACACCGACGGGCCCTGCGGCGGGTCGCCGTCGACCCACACGCCCCGCAGCCCCGCCCGGACCATGATGTCGAGGCCCTCGCCGAGGAAGGCGGCGACGGGATCTCTCATCGGCCGCCGCCGGATCCGCTCGAACCGCAAGATTCAACAGCCGGTATCCGGGTAACGTCCACACTCCAGCAGGGTAGTGCCGGACGGGGGACCGGGCAGTTGAGTTCGATAAACCGGCGTCGCCGCATCGTCGTGGTCGGAGCCGGCCTCGGCGGGCTGGCCGCAGCATGCCACCTCGCCGGCCGCGGCCACGACGTGGTCGTCCTGGAGCGCTCGGGGGCGCCCGGCGGGCGGGCCGGCCGCGTGGAGGCCGAGGGGTTCAGCTTCGACACCGGGCCCACGGTGCTGACGATGCCGGACCTCATCTCGGACACCATCCGTGCCGCCGGCGCCGACCCGGACGGCCTGCTCCGGATGGACCGGCTGGACCCCGCGTACCGGGCCTGCTTCGCCGACGGGTCGACGCTCCTGGTCCACAGCGACGGCGAGGCGATGGCCGACGAGATCCGGGCGGCCTGCGGCCCCGGTGACGCGGCGGCCTACCTGCGGTTCCGGTCCTGGCTCGACCGGCTGTACCGGCTGGAGGTCCCCGCGTTCATCGACCGCAACTACGACCACTGGTGGCAGCTGGCCGTCCCGCTCGGGCCGGCTCTCCGGTTGCTGTGGCTCGGCGGCCTGCGCGGCCTCCAGAGCACGGTGGACGGGTTCTTCCGGGACGAGCGGCTGCGCCGGTTGTTCAGCTTCCAGGCGCTCTACGCGGGGCTGTCGCCGCACCAGGCCAGGGCGGCGTACGCGGTCATCACCTACATGGACTCCGTCGCCGGCGTCTACGCGGCCCGCGGCGGGGTGGCCGCGGTGCCCCGGGCGCTCGCGACCGCCGCCGAGAAGGCCGGGGCGGTGATCCGGTACGGCGTCGAAGTCACCGGGATCCTGCGGGACGGCGGAGCCCGCGGCCGGGTACGCGCCGTACGTACGGCCAACGGCGAGCGGCTGCCGGCCGACGCGGTGGTGGTCAACGCCGACCG
>JBMCTR010000433.1:0-2539 GCA_048622955.1 Actinomycetota bacterium | reverse complement strand
GCGGTCAACCTGGCGGCGGCGCTGGCGTCCTGCGACCTCCGGGTGCTGGTGATCGACCTGGACCCGCAAGGAAACGCGTCGACCGCGCTGGACGTGGAGCACCACGCCGGCACGCCGAGCGTCTACGACGTGCTCCTGGACGCCGTCCCGATCGATGACGTGGTTCGGCCGGTCCCGCGATTCGACGGGCTGGACTGTGTGCCCGCAACGATCGATCTCGCCGGGTCGGAGATCGAACTGGTGGCGATGGAGAAGCGGGAGTCGCGGCTGCGGCAGGTACTCGAGCCGTACGTGAACGAGGCTGGTCGGCGGTACGACTACATCTTCATCGACTGCCCGCCGTCGCTCGGGCTGCTGACGGTGAACGCCCTCGTCGCCGGGCGCGAGGTGCTGATCCCGATCCAGTGCGAGTACTACGCGCTCGAGGGCCTGAGCGCACTGCTGAACAACATCAAGCTGGTTCAGGCTCACCTCAACCCGTCGCTGGTGATCTCGACGATCCTGCTGACGATGTTCGACGGCCGGACGCGGCTCGCGGCGCAGGTCGTCGACGAGGTTCGCCAGCAGTTCGGGGAGACGGTGCTGGAGACGATGGTGCCCCGGTCGGTGCGGATCAGCGAGGCGCCCAGCTACGGGGAGACGGTGATGACCTACGATCCCAGCTCCAGCGGGGCGATGTCGTACCTGGAGGCGGCGAGGGAGATCGCCTTGCGTGTGGAGCACGTCGCGCCGTCGAGTGGACGCGATGCCGCAGGAGGTGGCAGGTGACGGAGCGCCGCCGTGGCCTGGGCCGGGGGCTCGGCGCACTGATCCCGACGGGACCCGAGGACACTGTGGCCGGGCCGGCCGTCGGCATGGTTTCACGTGAAACGGAGACTTCCGGCGACGGCAGGCGGCGCGCGGACGACCTGGTTCCGGTGACCGGTGCACGGTTCGCCGAGGTGCCCGTGTCCGCCGTGGAGCCGAACCCCCGGCAGCCTCGCAAGGACTTCGACGAGGAGGCGATGGCCGAACTCGTCCACTCCGTCAAGGAGATCGGCCTGCTGCAGCCGGTCGTGGTACGCGCGCTCGGGCACGATCGCTACGAGCTCGTCATGGGGGAACGGCGTTGGCGGGCAGTGCAGCAGGCCGGCCTCACCACCATGCCGGCCATCGTCCGGGACACCAGCGACGATGCGATGCTGCGCGATGCGTTGCTGGAGAACCTCCATCGCAGCGACCTCAGCCCGCTGGAGGAGGCGGCGGCGTACGAGCAACTACTCGACGACTTCGGATGCACGCACGACGAGCTGGCGGCGCGGATCGGCCGGTCGCGCCCGCAGATCACGAACACGCTGCGCCTGTTGAAGCTGCCGGCCGCCGTGCAGCGGCGGGTCGCAGCCGGTGTGCTGTCGGCGGGGCACGCACGTGCGCTGTTGGCGTTGACCGACGGCGGTGCGCAGGAACGGCTGGCGCAGCGGATCGTCGCGGAGGGTCTCAGCGTCCGGTCGGTCGAGGAGATCGTCGCGGTGGGCGGCGACGGGGACGGGTCGCCGAGCCGGAAGCGAGCCGCGCAGCCGCCCGAGCCGAGCGATCCCCGACTCGACGACATCGCCGCGGAGCTGTCCGACCACCTGGAGACCAGGGTCAAGATTCAACTGGGGAAAACCAAGGGCAAGGTCACGATCGAGTTCGGCAGCATGGACGATCTCGAACGGATCGTCACACTGATCGGTGCCGGCTAGCGCCGTCGCATCCAGCCGGGCCTGTCCCGGCGACCGCATGACCGCTGCCGGCCGCGGGACTACCATCGTCTCGGACCGGTCGGACGTGGGGCGGCCGGCCCGTGCGGACCCCGAGGAGGTCTGTCCGTGGACGCCACACGGCTGGTGTCGCTGACGCTCGACAACCTGGACGATCTCCCTCACCCGTGCCGGGCGTGCGTGTTCTGGGAACTGGACCCCGTCGCGGGTGCACGGGCGGTGGACCCGGCTGACCGTGAGCTGGAGAAGGAAGCGTGGGTGTCCGCCACCCTTCTGCAGTGGGGCTCGTGCGGCACCCTGCTGTACCACGATCAGGATCCGGTCGGCTACGTGCTGTACGCGCCGCCCACCTTCGTGCCCCGATCGTCGGGCTTCCCCACCAGCCCGATCGGTGCGGACGCCGTGCAGTTGGTGACCGCTCGGGTGCTTCCCGAGGTGCGAGGCCGGGGCTTCGGCCGCACGCTGGTGCAGGCGGCGGCCCGGGACCTGCGCCGCCGTGGCTACCGGGCGGTCGAGGCCTTCGGGGACGCGCGGGCCGAGCATCCGAGTTGCCTGGTATCGGCAGAGTTCCTGCTCCGGGTGGGGTTCAAGACCGTCAGGCCGCATCACTACTGGCCGCGCCTCCGCCTCGACCTGCAGGCGGCGGGCGTGCTGAGCGACGAGGTGGAGGCCGCCCTCGACCAACTCCTCGAATTGCTGTCACCCGAGCCCGCCGTTCGGCCCGCCTGAACCCTGCCCCTTCCTGTTGATCACGTTAACCACCGGATTGGGTCCTTTACCAGGCGCAGAGGCCTGGT
>JBMCTR010000432.1:0-2553 GCA_048622955.1 Actinomycetota bacterium | reverse complement strand
CGCTCACCGCCGAGGTCGGCACGGTGCCGCGGGCGCACGGCTCGGCGCTGTTCGAGCGCGGCGAGACCCAGATCCTCGGTGTGACGACGCTGAACATGCTGAGCATGGAGCAGAAGCTCGACACGCTGGCGCCGGAGACCTCGAAGCGGTACATGCACAACTACAACATGCCGCCCTACTCGACCGGCGAGACGGGGCGCGTCGGCTCGCCCAAGCGGCGCGAGATCGGCCACGGGGCGCTCGCCGAGCGGGCGATCCTGCCGGTGCTCCCGACCCGCGAGGATTTCCCGTACGCGATCCGGCAGGTCTCCGAAGCCATCGGGTCCAACGGCTCGACGTCGATGGGCTCGGTGTGCGCGTCGTCGATGGCGCTGCTCAGCGCCGGCGTGCCGCTGCGCGCGCCGGTGGCGGGCATCGCGATGGGCCTGATCTCCGGCGAGATCGACGGCAAGGTCGAGTACGTCACACTGACCGACATCCTGGGAGCGGAGGACGCCTTCGGCGACATGGACTTCAAGGTCGCCGGCACCCGGGAGTTCGTCACCGCGCTCCAACTCGACACCAAGCTCGACGGCATCCCCGCCGGGGTGCTGGCGAGCGCCCTGCAGCAGGCGCGGGCCGCCCGCATGACGATCATGGACGTGATGGACGAGGCGATCTCGGCGCCCGACGAGATGAGCCGGTACGCGCCGCGGATCCTGACGCTCAAGATCCCGGTGGACCAGATCGGCTCCGTGATCGGCCCCAAGGGCAAGGTGATCAACCAGATCCAGGACGAGACCGGCGCGGAGATCACGGTCGAGGACGACGGGACCATCTTCATCGGCGCCACCGAAGGTCCGGCCGCGGAAGCCGCCCGGTTGCAGATCAACGCGATCGCCAACCCGACCCAGCCCGAGGTCGGGGAGCGCTACCTCGGCACCGTGGTGAAGACCACCAGCTTCGGCGCGTTCATCTCCCTGGTGCCCGGCAAGGACGGCCTCGTGCACGTGTCGAAGCTGCGCTCGCTGGCCGGCGGCAAGCGGGTCGAGAGCGTGGACGACGTGCTGTCGGTCGGGCAGAAGCTGCAGGTCGAGGTCACCGACATCGACGATCGCGGCAAGCTCTCCCTCACGCCGGTGGTCGAGGAGGCCGCCGACGCCGGGGCTCCATGAGCGGATCGTCCGGCCGAGCCGAGACGTCGCGGGTGCGCCGGCGGCGACCGGTGACCCGCACCCTGCTGGAGGAGGAGGGCGGCGGCGTCGTGCGGCGCAGCGTCCTGCCCGGCGGGGTCCGCGTGATCACCGAGTCGATTCCCACGGTGCGCTCGGTGGCCTTCGGGATCTGGGTCGGCGTGGGCTCGCGCGACGAGTCCCCCTCGCAGGCCGGCGCGACGCACTACCTGGAGCACCTGCTGTTCAAGGGGACCCGCAAGCGCAGCGCGCTGGACATCTCGGTGGCGATCGAGTCCGTCGGGGGCGACATCAACGCGTTCACCTCGAAGGAGTTCACCTGCTACTACGCGCGGGTGCTGGACGCCGACCTGCCGCTGGCGGTGGACGTCGTGACGGACATGGTGACCTCGTCGCAGCTCGCGCCGGCCGACGTGGAGGCGGAGCGGCAGGTGGTGCTCGAGGAGATCGCCATGCGCGACGACGACCCGTCCGACGCCGTGCACGACCTGGTGGCCTCCCGGTTGTGGGGCACGGCGCCGTTGGGCCGGCCGATCCTGGGCACGGTGGACAGCATCGGCGCGCTGTCGCGGGATGTGATCCACCGGTACTACCGGCGGCGCTACCAGCCGGAGAACATCGTGGTCGCGGCGGCCGGCAACCTCGACCACTCGCGGGTCGTGCGGCTGGTCCGGTCGGCGTTCGAGGAGGCCGGCTTCCTGGACGGGGACGCGGAGCCGGCGCCGGCGCGGATCGGCGGGCGCGGCCCGCGGACCTCGCCTGGCGTGTCCGTCATCGAGCGGTCGACCGAGCAGGCCAACATGGTGCTCGCGATGCCCGGGCTGCCACGCACGGACGAGCTCAGGTTCGCCCTCGGTGCGATCAACGCGGTGCTCGGCGGGGGCATGTCGTCGCGGCTGTTCCAGGAGATCCGGGAGAAGCGCGGCCTGGCGTACGCGGTGTACTCGTACGCCTCCCAGTTCGCGGACGCCGGGATGATGGGCGTGTACGTCGGCTGCCAGCCGAAGAAGATCGACGACGTGCTCGGGCTGTGCCGGGGGGAGCTCGCCGACATCGTCGAGAACGGGCTGACCGACGAGGAGCTCGCCCGCGGCAAGGCGCAGCTGCGCGCCGGGCTGGTGCTGTCGCTGGAGGATCCCGGCTCCCGGATGGCCAGGCTGGCCAAGGCCGAGCTGGTCTACGGGGAGCTGCCCAGCGTGGACGAGCTGCTCGGCATGATCGACGCGGTGACGCCCGACGAGGTGCGCCGGGTGGCCGCCTCCGTGCTGGCGGCCGAGCCGGCCCTCGCGGTCGTCGGCCCGTTCGACGACCCCTCGCGCTTCGCGCAATTGATCACGTAAACGACCGGTGTGGGTCCTTTACCAGGCCAACAGGCCTGGTA
>JBMCTR010000431.1:0-2553 GCA_048622955.1 Actinomycetota bacterium | reverse complement strand
GCCCTGATCATCGTCGCCGCGGCGTACATCGCGGAGACGCTGCGCGCCGGCATCCAGGCCGTCCCCAAGGGACAGGTCGAGGCCGCCCGCTCGCTGGGCATGTCACCGCTGTGGACCACCGTCTCGGTGGTGCTGCCGCAGGCCTTCCGGATCGTGGTCCCCCCGCTGACCAACGAGTTCGTGCTGCTCATCAAGGACACGGCGCTGCTGTTCGTCATCGGCATGGGCCTCGCCGACCGGGAGCTGACCTCGTTCGCCCGCGCCGAGATCCAGCAGACGGCCAACGGGACCCCGCTGGTCATGGCGGCCATGATGTACTTGTTCATCACCATTCCGCTGACCCGACTGGTCGCGTGGATGGAGCACCGAACCGCGAGGTCGAGATGACGGAGCCCGTACCGCTGCACGGACTGTCGGCCGCCGAGCCGGCGATCGAGGTCGTCGGGCTGCGCAAGAGCTTCGGCGAGCTCGAGGTGCTCAAGGGCATCGACCTGGCGGTCGACGCCGGGCAGGTCGTGTGCGTGGTGGGGCCGAGCGGTTCCGGCAAGTCGACGCTGCTGCGTTGCGTCAACCGTCTCGAGGAGCCGACCGGTGGCCACATCCGCATCGAGGGCATCGACATCGTCGACCCGGACATCGACATCGATGCGGTGCGCACCCGGATCGGGATGGTGTTCCAGCAGTTCAACCTGTTCCCGCACCTGAGCGTGCTGCGCAACCTCATGCTGGCGCAGCGGCGGGTGCTGCGGCGCAGCAAGGCCGAGGCCGAGCGGGTAGCGCGCAAGACTCTGGACCAAGTCGGTCTCGGTGACAAGGTCAACGCCTACCCCGCGCACCTGTCCGGTGGCCAGCAGCAGCGGGTCGCGATCGCCAGGGCGCTGTCGATGAACCCGGACATGATGCTGTTCGACGAGCCCACCTCCGCGCTCGACCCGGAGCTCGTCGGCGAGGTCCTCGACGTGATGCGCGACCTCGCCCGCGGCGGCATGACGATGATGGTCGTCACCCACGAGATGGGCTTCGCCCGGGAGGTCGGAGACTCGTTCGTGTTCATGGACGACGGCATGATCGTGGAGCAGGGCGATCCCCGGGAGGTGCTCGCGGACCCGCAGCACGAGCGCACCAAGGCGTTCCTCTCCAAAGTTCTCTGAGCTGAGTGGCCGTCCGGGCCCGAGGTACCGGCGGTCGCGCTGGTCAGTCGGACTGGCCCCGGACGATCCTGCGGAGCCGCTCGTACCGTTCGGCGTACTCGCGCTCGGCGCCGCGCGTGCCCGGCTCGTAGTAGCGCCGGTCCTTCACGTCGTCGGGGGCGTACTGCTGCTCGACCACACCGCGGGGGTCGTCGTGGGCGTACGCGTACGTGCTGCCGTGCCCGAGCCGTGCCGCACCCTGGTAATGCGCGTCGCGTAGCCCGGGCGGGACGGGGCCGACCTGGCCCGCACGGACGTCGCCGACGGCCGCCCCGATCGCCTTGACCACGCTGTTCGACTTGGGGGCGAGCGCCAGCGCGATGACCGCGTGCGCCAGCGTGATCTGCGCCTCCGGCCAGCCGACCAGCTGCACTGCTTGGGCGGCGGCCACGGCCGTCTGCAGCGCGCCCGGCTCGGCCAGGCCGACGTCCTCGCTGGCGAGGATCACCAGCCGCCGGGCGAGGAACCGCGGATCCTCCCCCGCCTCGGCCATCCGCGCCAGGTAGTGCAGCGCCGCGTCCGCGTCGCTGCCCCGGATCGACTTGATGAGCGCGCTCGTGACGTCGTAGTGCTGGTCGCCGGCCCGGTCGTACCGGACGGCCGCCCGGTCGACGGCCTTCTCCGCCGTCTCCAGGTCGATCGTCGCGTCGTCGCGGGACGAGGCCGCACTCGCCGCCGCCTCGAGGTAGGTCAGCGCCCGGCGGGCGTCACCTGCGGCGAGCCGGACCAGGTGCTCGCGCGCGTCGTCCGCGAGCGAGACGGTGCCGGCCAGCCCTCGTTCGTCGGACAGCGCCCTGGTGATCAGACCGTCGATGTCGTCGTCGCCCAACGGCTCCAGCGTGAGCAGCAGCGAACGCGACAGCAGCGGGCTGATCAGCGCGAAGAACGGGTTCTCCGTCGTGGCGGCCACCAGGGAGACCCAGCGGTTCTCGACGCCCGGCAGCAGCGCGTCCTGCTGGGTCTTGGAGAACCGGTGCACCTCGTCGACGAACAGGACCGTGCCGGTGCCGGAGCGCACGAGCTCCTTGCGCGCCCGGTCCATCACGGCGCGGACGTCCTTCACCCCCGCGGTCACCGCGGAGAGCTCGACGAAGTGCCGCTTGGTGGCGCGGCTCACCACGTAGGCCAGCGTGGTCTTGCCGGTGCCCGGTGGCCCCCAGAGCACGAGCGACATCGCCTGGTCCGCCTCCACCAGCCGGCGCAGCGGCGTGCCCTCGCCGAGCAGGTGCTCCTGGCCCACCATCTCGTCCAGCGACTGCGGCCGCATCCGCACCGCCAGCGGCGCGCCCTCGTAGTCGGCCTCCGCGCCGGCGATCGAGCCCGCCGGCGTCCTCGGCGCGGGCTCGGCCACCTGGAACAGCGC
>JBMCTR010000430.1:0-2555 GCA_048622955.1 Actinomycetota bacterium | reverse complement strand
TACGTGCTCGGCTGGAGCAACCAGCGGAAGATCGACTCGCTGCTGGAGCAGGCGGCCAAGGTGCAGCGGCGGCTGAACGAGCTCGCCGAGGAGCGCAACCGGCTGGACGGGCGGCTTGCCCGCGCGGGCGAGCGCCGGGCCGTGCTCGCCAAGCTCGCGGAGTTCCGGGACTACGCGGAGCTCGACTGGTCCGCGATGGTCACCAGGGTCGCGGACCTGACGGCCGAGAAGCAGCGCATCGAGGCGGCGTCCAGCGAGCTCAACCGGCTCGCCCGCGAGATCGAGACCGTCGAGCGGACGATCACGGAGACGCGCGAGGCTCGGGACGCGGTGCTCGGCACCATCAACCGGCTGGACGACCGCCGGGAGCGGGACCGCGCCGAGCTGGAGCGCGCCCGCGGGATGTTGCGCGACCCGGGGTACGAGACCGCGGCTGCGGCGTTCGACCGGCTCGCCGAGCGCATCGGCGAGGACGCCCTGACCGACCCGGACGCGATCGACCGGCTGCAGAACGACACGGCAAGCGCAGTGACCTCCGCGATCACGGCGCGGACCTCGCGGCAGAGCGCGGCCGGCAACCGTGCGGTGCAGAAGATGACCGCGTTCCGGCAGCGATACCCGGCGGAGACCGCCGAGTTCGACGACTCGATGGAGGCGGCGGGGGAGTACCGCGAGCTGCACCGCCGGCTGGTCGACGACGACCTGCCGCGGTTCGAGAAGCAGTTCAAGGACTACCTCAACACGAACACCATCCGCGACATCGCCGGGTTCCAGGCGCAGCTCAACAAGCAGGTCGACCTGATCAGGGAGCGCATCGCCACGATCAACGACTCACTCGTCGGCATCGACTACAACCCGGGCCGCTACATCCGGCTGGAGCACCACCACACGCCGAACACCGACATCAGGGACTTCCGCGCGGAGTTGCGGGTGTGCACCGAGAGCACGGTGTCCGGCGACGATTCCGACCAGTACTCGGAGCAGAAGTTCCTCCAGGTGAAGGCGATCATCGAACGGTTCCGCGGCCGCGAGGGCCAGACCGACCTCGACCGCGCCTGGGCCAGGCGGGTCACCGACGTCCGCAACTGGTTCGTGTTCTCCGCCTCCGAGCGGTGGCGCGAGGACGACACCGAGCACGAGACCTACACCGACTCCGGCGGCAAGTCCGGCGGCCAGAAGGAGAAGCTCGCCTACACGATCCTGGCGGCGTCGCTGGCCTACCAGTTCAAGCTGGAGTGGGGCGCGGTGCGCTCGAAGTCGTTCCGCTTCGTGGTCATCGATGAGGCCTTCGGCCGCGGCTCCGACGAGTCGACTCGCTACGCGCTGGCGCTGTTCGCCCGGCTCGGGCTGCAGCTGCTGATCGTGACGCCGCTGCAGAAAATCCACGTGATCGAGCCATACGTGTCCTCCGTTGGGTTCGTGGACAACACCGCGGAGGGCGACAACTCGCGGCTGCAGTGCATGACGATCGACGAGTACCGCGAGCGGCGGCTGGCGCACACGCTGGCCCAGGCCGCCGCGCCGGCATGACGTCGTGGACGACGCCCGCCGACGTGGAGCGCAAGCTCCGCCGCCGGTGGGACTCCGGCCGGGCGCTCGCCGCGTACGGGGAGGGCCGGCCGTGGGAGCCGGTGGGGGTACCGGTGCGCGGGCCTGCCGCGGGAGAGCTGGCGTCCGACCTGGACCGCGTCCGGGCGTGGGTGCGGTCCTGGCAGCGCGCCGACGGGCGGCTGGGACGGCTCGAGTACCGGCGGGTTGGCGGGCGGCTCGTCGGCGTCAACGAGGTGCCTGCCAAGCTGTGGGTGGACAGTTACGAGCAGCTGTGGTCGGCGCTCGGCACGGCGGGGGAGGCTGAGCGGTTCGCCGAACTGGTGGCGGCGGCACAGGCGGAGACTCCGCGGCTGGTGGAGTGGATGCTTCGGCATCCGGTGCGGGTGCTGGAGCTCTCCTCGGAGTGGGCGTCGATCGTCGCCACGGTGCGGTGGATCGATGCGCACGTCGACGGCAGCCAGTACGTCCGGCAGGTCGACGTCCCCGGCGTGGACACCAAGTTCATCGAGCGGCACCGGCAGGTGCTGGCGGCGCTGCTGGACGCCCAGCTGGAGGAGAGCCGGGTGGATGCGTCCCGCCCGCGGACGGACATCGCGGGGCGGTACGGCTTCCGGCCCCGTCCCGGGTACGTGCGGCTGCGCGCCCTGGGGCCGGGGGAGCGGCTGGCCGGCGGGTTCGGCGAGCTGACCGTCCGGATCGACGAGCTGTCGGCCGCGCCGCCCGAGTGCTCCCGGGTGTACGTCATCGAGAACGACATCACGTACCTGGCGTTCCCGCCGGTGGACGACGCGGTGGCGGTGTTCGGCGGCGGGTACGCGGTCTCAGTGCTGGAGCCGCTGAGCTGGCTCGCCGACCGCGAGCTGGTCTACTGGGGCGACATCGACACCCACGGCTTCGCGATCCTCGACCGGCTGCGCCGCAGCTTTCCCCATGCACGGTCGATGCTGATGGACCGCGCCACCCTGCTGGCGCACGAGGGCCAGTGGGTGCAGGAGGCGTCGCCG
>JBMCTR010000429.1:0-2556 GCA_048622955.1 Actinomycetota bacterium | reverse complement strand
GGCGTCGAAGGCGCTGGCGCCGAGGACCCGGACGGCGTGGTAGTGCGAGAGCACGAGGTACCGGATCGGCTTGTCGGTGTGCTCGCGCAGCCGTTCGAGCCAGCTACGGGCCGCGACCGGCGTCGCGCGCGCCTCGAACGCCACGAGGAAGTCCTCGCCTTCGATCGCGCCCACGTTCGGGTCGCCCTCGGCGGTCAGGGCGTATACGCCGTCGGCCAGGATCTCGAGGGTCTCCGCCTTCTCGGCGAGATCTCCCGACGACGCGAATGTCTTGCTGCTCACGAACGCTCCTCCGTGGTCGCGGTGTGGTCGTGCGATGGGCGCGACGGTTCCAGGGCGCCCCCGAGGTAGGCCGCGCGCACGCGTTCGTCCTCAGCCAGCTCACCGGGTGTGCCCTCGGTGACCACGCGGCCCCGGTCCATCACCAGGACCCGGTCGCCGATCCGGAACGCCGCCCGCACGTTCTGCTCGACCAGCAGCACAGCCAGGTTCTGGGTGTCGCGCAGCCGGCCGAGCGCGGTGACGATCTCCCCGACCAGCCGAGGCGCCAGGCCGAGGCTGGGCTCGTCGAGCACCATCACGGACGGCGCTGCCATCAGCGCCCGGGCGATGGCGAGCATCTGCTGCTCGCCTCCGGACAACGCGCCCGCCGGAAGCGCCAGCCGGTCCGCCAGCTGGGGGAACAGCTCGAGCGCGGCCTCCCGGCGCACGCCGTGCCGGCCGTCGCGGCGCCTGGACCAGCCGCCGAGCGAGAGGTTGTCCTCGACGGTCATGGACGGGAACACCAGCCGGTTCTCGGGAACGTGGGCCAGCCCGAGCCTGGCGATCTGCTCCGCGCCGGCCGAGGTGACGTCCCTGCCGGCGAGCGTCACGGTTCCGCCGCTCGGCTGGAGCAGGCCCGAGACCGCCCGCAACAGCGTGGACTTGCCCGCTCCGTTGGCGCCGATGACGGCCACGACCTCGCCGGGCTCGACGCCGACGTCGACGCCGTGCAGCACCGGCAGCCGGCCGTAGCCGGCCTCCAGCCCGCGGACCTGCAGGCCGGGTGCTTCGTGCTGCCCGTCCATCAGTGGACCTCGCGTGCGGCGGACCGGACGACCGCGTCCGCCTCCTCGTCGGTGCCCAGGTACGCGGCGACGACGACGGGATCGCTGCGGACCTCCCCGGGTGACCCGAGTGCGATCAACCGGCCGTCGTCGAGGACGGCCACCCGGTCGGCCAGCGCCATCACCGCGTCGACGTCGTGCTCGACGAGGACGATCGTGATGCCCGCCTGCCTGGTCAGCCGCAGCAACTCCGACAACTCCGTGCGCTCGGCGGGGGACAGGCCGGCCATCGGCTCGTCGAGCAGCAGCAGCATCGGCGCCAGCGCCAGCGCCCGGGCCACCTCGACCTGCCGCTGCCGGCCGAACGGCAGGTCTGTGACCGGGCGGTCGGCGTCCTGGTCGAGCCCGACCGTGGCGACCGCTTCGCGGGAGGCCCGCTCGATGTCCTTCTCCTCCCTGCCGGTCAGCGCCAGCATTCCGCGCAGCACGCCGGACCGGGTCAGCCGGTGCCGGGCCACCTTGACGTTGCCGAGCACCGTGCTGCTGCCGAAGACCTCGAGGTTCTGGAACGTGCGGGTCACGCCGAGCGACGCAACGACGTGCGGAGCCTCGCCCTCGATCCGCTGACCGCGCACCTCGACGGTGCCGCTGGTGGGTGCCAGGACACCGCTGATCATATTGAAGCACGTGGTCTTGCCGGCACCGTTCGGCCCGATCAGGGCGAAGATCTCGCCGGCGCGGACGTCGAAGCTGACCTCGTCGACGGCGAGGACACCGCCGTACCGCTTGGTGAGACGGTGAACCGACAGGATCCTGGAGTCCGGCTCGGGGCGAGCTGTGCCCTCCAGCAGCTCACCGAGCGACGACCGGACAGCGGCCCTGTCGTGCTCGGTGACGTGCGCCGCATCCATGGCATCCACCGGCGCCCTACCGGCCTCGCGGGTCAGGGCGGGGTGCCCGCGCAGGCGCGCCACGAGCATGGCCCACAGCTGCGCGAGCCCGCCTGGGAGCAGGATAACCAGCAGGACGAGCACGATTCCGAAACCGATCAGTTGGACCTCGCCGCTGGCGCCCGGGATGATCACGGGGATCAGGGTGCGCATCCCCTCGTCGAGCGCCTGGACCGCGACCGAGCCCGTGACGGCGCCCCAGACCGTGCCCAGCCCACCGAGTACGACCATGAGCAGGAACCGCACGCTGAGCAGGAAGCCGGACGCCTCCGGGCTGACGATCGCCAGCCAGTAGGCGTAGAACACGCCCGCCAGCCCGGCGTAGCCGGCCGAGAGCACGAAGACCCGTAGCCGCAGGCCGAACGTGTCGACGCCAAGGCACTCCGCGGCCACCTCGGAGTCGTTCACCGCGGACAGCGCCCGCCCCGTCCGGCTGCGCACCAGGTTCTGCGCCAGCAGCAGGCCGACGACGACGATCGGCGTCATCAACCAGAAGAACTCCTGCGGGCTGTCGTAGACCCGGCCGCCGAACTCGGGCTTCGGGATGCCGAAGATGCCCG
>JBMCTR010000428.1:0-2560 GCA_048622955.1 Actinomycetota bacterium | reverse complement strand
CAGACTGGATCTCGAACCGACTCAAGGTGGGTGGGCGGTGTCGCTGGGATCGCTCGGAGATCTCGCAGGGACGTCGGCCGTGCCGGCGCAACGGCACACCGACGAAGTTCACGCTGACGATGGTGCCGGCGGCGACGACCGGCCGGACGGAGCTTCCGCGCCGCGGCCCGGGGCCGACGGCCCCGCCGACGACCCTGGGGTAGCCGACGACGTCGACGACGCCGACCTGGTGGGCTCGTGGTCCGCCGACGAGCGGGCGACGGACCTCGTCCGGCAGTACCTGCGCGAGATCGGACGGGTCCCGCTGCTGACGGCGGCGGACGAGGTCGAGTTGGCGCGCGCCGTCGAGGCCGGGTTGTACGCCGAGGACCGCCTCGCGCACCAGCCGGAGCTCGACGACCGGTTGCGGTCGGAACTGGACCAGCTCGCGCACCAGGGCCGCGAGGCCAAGCGGCGGCTGATCGAGGCCAACCTCCGGCTGGTGGTCTCCGTCGCGAAGCGGTACCTCGGGCGCGGGCTCCCGCTGCTGGACCTCATCCAGGAGGGCAACGTCGGGCTGATCCGCGCGGTGGAGAAGTTCGACTACGTCAAGGGCTACAAGTTCTCCACGTACGCCACCTGGTGGATCCGGCAGGCCATCTCCCGGGCGCTGGCGGACCAGGGACGGACCATCCGGATGCCGGTGCACGTCGTGGAGACGGTGAACAAGACGCTGCGTGTCCAGCGGCAACTCGCGCAGCAGTTCGGCCGCGAGCCGTCCACCGACGAACTGGCCAAGGAGCTCGGGCTGGAGCCGGAGCGGGTCATCGACCTGCTGACCCTGGCCGCCGAGCCGGTCAGCCTGCACAGCCCGGTGGGCGAGGCCGCCGACAACGAGTTCGGTGACCTGATCGAGGACGGCGACTCGGCGCCGCCGTCCGAGTTCGTCGCCCAGGTGATGCTGCGCGACCACATCGACCACGTGCTCGCCTCGCTCGGTGAGCGGGAGCGGGCGGTGGTGCGGCTGCGGTACGGGCTCGACGACGGCGAGGCCCGCACGCTCGAGGAGGTCGGCCGGGCGTTCGGGGTGACCAGGGAGCGGGTGCGCCAGATCGAGGCCAGGACGCTGGCCAAGCTCCGCCGCGGGCGGTACGCCTCCGCGCTGCGCGAGTACCTGCGCTGACCTGCTGCCGGCGTCATAGGCTGGACGGTCGTGGCCTCCCTGTTCCGGCGCAACCCCGGGGACGTCCCGTACGCCGCGCTCGACCTCGAGCAGGGCGAGCGCGTGCTCGCGTCCGGACGGGCGGCGTCCGGGGAGCCCGTCGTGGCGACGGACCGGCGGTTGTTTCTGCCCGAGGCGGGCGGGTTCCGGCCCATCGCGTGGGACGGTGTCGAGAACGCGTCCTGGAGCACCGAGGAGGAGGCGTTGTTCGTCACCGAGACAGCGGTGGCCGGTGGCCGGCCCCGGCGGCACCGGATCGGCCTCGAAGGGGGCGGCCGGCTGCTCGACGTCATCCGCGAGCAGGTCACCGCCAGCGTGGTGATCTCCCGTTACGTCCCTGTGGACGCGGAGCGCGGCATCCGCGTCACGGGCCGGCGCCGTCCCGCCGGCGACGGGCTGCGCTGGGTGGTCACACCGGACGCGGGCGTCGACGTGACCGACCCGCAGGTCCGGTCCCGGGTCGACGCTGCCGTCGCCGCGGTCCGGTCCGAGGTCGAGTGACCGTCAGCGCACCGCGGGCGTGAACCGGCGCAGCCGCAGGCTGTTCGACACCACGAAGAAGGAACTGAACGCCATCGCCGCGCCGGCGATCATCGGGTTGAGCAGGCCGGCGGCCGCGAGCGGCAGAGCGGCGACGTTGTACGCGAACGCCCAGAACAGGTTGCCCTTGATGGTGCCCAGCGTCCGCCGCGCCAGCCGGATCGCGTCGGCGGCCACGCGCAGGTCGCCCTGCACCAGCGTGAGGTCGCTGGCCTGGATGGCGACGTCGGTGCCGGTCCCGATGGCGAGGCCGAGGTCGGCCTGGGCGAGCGCGGCGGCGTCGTTGACTCCGTCGCCGACCATCGCGACCGTCCGGCCCGCCGCCTGCAGCCGCTTGACCACCTCGACCTTGTCGGCGGGCAGCACCCCGGCGATCACGTGCTCGGCGTCGACGGGGATGCCCACCTGGCGGGCGACCGACCGGGCCACGGTCTCGTTGTCGCCGCTCAGCAGCACCGGGTCGAGGCCCAGGTCGCGGAAGCGCCGGATCGCCTCGGTGCTCGTCGGCTTGACCGCGTCCGCGATGACGAGGGCTGCCCGGGCGGCGCCGTCCCAGCCGACGCCGACGACGGTGCGGCCCTCGCGCTCCGCGGCCAGCCGGGTCTCTTCCAGCGTGCGGGGGAGCGGCATGCCCCGCTCGGCGAGCATCGCCGGACGCCCGACGACGACCTCGTGCCCGTCCACCGTCCCGGCCACGCCGAGCCCGTCCAGGTTCTCGAAGCTGTCCGCTTGGAGCAGGTCGCCCGTCCGCGCCTCGGCACCGGCGGCGACCGCCCGCGCGATCGGGTGCTGCGAGGAGTCCTCCAGGGCGCCGGCGAG
>JBMCTR010000427.1:0-2562 GCA_048622955.1 Actinomycetota bacterium | reverse complement strand
AGATGACCGCGCCAGCTCAGGTCGTCGTGCTGGGCGGCGGGTTCGCCGGCCTGGAGACGGCTTTCACCCTGCGGCAACGCCTGGGCGACCGGGTGAAGCTCACGGTGGTGTCCGACACGGAGGACTTTGTCTTCAAACCGAACACCATCTACCTGCCGTTCGGCGGCGACGAGGAAAGGCTGCACGTGCCGCTGGGAACGCCGCTCGCGCGACGGCACATCGACTTCGTGCCCGGCAGCGTCGCCGAGGTCGACACCGACGCCCGCCGGGTCGCGCTCGCCGACGGCACCAGGCTGGGCTACGACTTCCTCGTGATCGGAACGGGGGCCGCCATGCGGCCGGGCGAGGTGCCCGGGCTCGCCGAGTACGCCAACACGATATGGACGCCGCAGCAGATGCACCGGCTCGGCGAGCAGTTCGCACAGCTGGTGCGGGATGTGAATGCCGGCCAGCAGCGGAACGTGCTGTTCCTGGTCCCGCCCAACAACAAGTGCGCCGGACCGCTGTACGAGATCGTCTTTATGCTGGACAGCTGGCTGCGCCGGCGGGGCGCGCGCGACGGCGTCGACATCTCGTGGGCGACGTTCGAGAGCAGCTACATCCAGGCCTTCGGATGGCGGCTGCACGACGTCGTCTCGGCCGAGTTCGGTGCGCGCGGGATCGCCGGCCGGGTCCACACAAACGTGTCGAAGGTGCTACCGGACGAGGTGATCTTCGAGGACGGGACGTCGCACTCCTACGACCTGCTGGTCGCGTTTCCGCCGTATGTGGCGGCCGTCGACTACCCGGCCTTGCCGTCCGATGATCGCGGCTTCCTGCGCACCGAGCTCGGCACGCGACGGGTGGCGGGCCAGGACGGCATCTACGCGCCCGGAGATGCCGGCGACTTCCCGGTCAAGCAGGCGTTCCTCGCGTTCCTCCAGGGAGGCGCCGTGGCCGAGGACATCGCGGCGATCGTCGACCGGAAGGCGGCGGGACCGGCGAAGCCGTTCGAGCCGACCGCGATGTGCGTGATGGAGATGTTCGACAAGGCGACGTTCGCCGAGGTGCCGCTCGCGCTGACCGGCGACCCGGACCAACCGCTCGACGTGGACCGCACCGTTCCGGACCGCTACCGCGTCGGTGTCTCCCGGCCTTGGCGGCTCGGCAAATGGGCGATTGGCGTCTACCTGCCGTGGCGGTTCGGCGCCGGCCGCCCGTTCCACAGCGGCGCGCCGTGGCGGGTGATGGACGCCGGCCTCCGGGTGATGTCCCGGACGCTGGCCCGCGGCGCGGGACGCCGAACCGTCAGCCCTTGACCACGCCGAGGGGGACGAGTCGCGCGACCCGCCGTGCGAGCCCGGCGCGCTCGCTGATGTCGGCGACGATGTCCACGTCCTTGTAGGCGTCGGGAGCCTCCTCGGCCAGGCCCCGCCACGACAGGCCACGAACCAGGACTCCCTGCCGCTCGAGTTGGTCGCGCAGGCTGCGACCGTGGACCATGCGGGCCGCTTGGTGCCGGCTGCGCGCCCGGCCCGCCCCGTGAGCGGTGGAGTGGAAGGCCGCGCCCTCGGGCAGGCCCGCGAGGACGTAGGACGCCGTGCCCATCGTCCCGGGCAGCAGTGCGGGCTGGCCGGCATCGGCCAGGTCGGCGGGCAGGCTCGGATGACTCGGTGGCAGTGCGGGCGTGGCGCCCTTGCGGTGGACGCACAGCGTCCGCGGCTCGCCGTCGACGGGGTGCTTCTCGATCTTGGCGAGGTTGTGCGAGATGTCGTAGACCAGGTCGATCGTGACCCCGGCGGTGTCCTCGAAGACCTGTCGCGTCGCCTGGGCCAGCATGTGCCGGTTGGCCCGGCCGTAGTTCGCGGCCGCGGCCATCGCCGCGAGGTACGACCTCCCTTCCGGCGAGTTCACCGGGGCGCAGGCCAGCTGGCGGTCGGGAACGGTGATGCCGTAGCCGGCCATGACCTTGTCCATCACACGGACGTGGTCGGTGCAGATCTGGTGCCCGAGGCCGCGGGAGCCGCAGTGGATCATCACGCACACCCCGCCCACGGCCAGGCCCATGGCGGTGGCAGCGGCCTCGTCGTACACCTTGTCGACGGCCTGGACCTCCAGGAAGTGGTTGCCGGAACCGAGGCTGCCTACCTGGCCGTACCCGCGCTCGAGCGCCCGCGCGCTGACCGCGCCGACGTCGGCGTCGCCCACCGCCCCGCGGTCCTCGCACCGATCGAGGTCGCGCGGAACGCCGTGCCCGGCGCTCACTGCGTACTGCGCGCCGCCGGTGAGGATGTCGGCGAGCTCGGTACGGTCACGCAGCTTCCAGACCGCCCCGCGGCCGGCTCCACGGGGGATCTCGCGGCCCAGCCGATCGAGGATCGCGGTCAGACGGGGCGCGACGGCGTCCCGGTCGAGGCCGCGCGCAGCCAGCAACCGGACGCCGCACGAGATGTCGAAACCGACCCCGCCTGGAGAGACCACCCCGCCGGCGGCGACGTCGGTGCCGGCCACGCCGCCGATCGGGAAGCCGTAACCCCAGTGCATGTCGGGCATCGCGTACGACGCCTCGACGATCCCCGGAAG
>JBMCTR010000426.1:0-2562 GCA_048622955.1 Actinomycetota bacterium | reverse complement strand
TCGTCCAGCGGCCGCTCGTGCGTGATCAGGCGAGCCACCGCCTCCCGCTGTGCCCCGACGATTCGGATCGCCTCGGCGAAGTCCTCGTGCGTGCAGACCGTCGAGCCGAGGACGCTGAGCTCGCGCTCGGTGAACGCGTTGATCGGCAGGCTCACCTCCTCGTGGCCGATGCCGACGATGACGACCCGCCCGGCGGATGACGCCATGTCCACGGCGTGGCGGACGGTCTCGGGCGCACCCACGCACTCGAAGACCGCCGGCGGGCCGGCGCTCCCGGCCCAGTCACGCGCGGCCGCGACTGCGTCGGCTTTCGCGGCGTCCACGACCTCGATCCCGTTCGCCCGTGCGAGTTCGAGACGGCTGGCGACGAGGTCGGTCATCATGACCCGCGCGCCCCGGTCGAGCGCGCACAGCGCGACCGACTGGCCGATGGGCCCGCCTCCGATGACGACCACACGCTCGCCCTCGCCGACGGCGCCTCGCTCGACGGCGTGCACAGCGATGGACACCGGCTCGCAGAAGGCGGCCAGCGCAGCGTCCAGGTCGGCGACCGGGAAGACCTGCTCGGCGGCGATCGTCAGGTAGTCGGCGAGCGCCCCTTCGACGTGCACACCGATCAGTCGGAAGTTCGGGCAGGCGTTCTGCCGGCCGTGGGTGCACGCGTAGCACTCGCCGCACCACGCCATCGGGAACAGCGCAACCCGCTGGCCGACCTGTAGCTCTGGTGGACAGCCGGGGCCCAGCGCGACGACCCGGGCGGCCACCTCATGGCCCTGGATACGCGGGAACTGGGGACCGAACTCGGGCGGAGTCACAAGTTCGCCGGTCAGGAAGTGGTAGTCCGACCCGCAGATCCCGACCGCCTCCGGCCGGACGACTACCTGCCCCGGCCCGGGCTCGGCGGGCTCGGGCACGTCCGCGAGACCCATCGTGCCGGCTTCGTGCGTGACGACTGCTCTCACTCTCAGCCTCCTTCGTCGTCCAGAGACGCACCGCGCGCCACGTGCTCGATCGTCGACCGGTACGCCCGCCGGGCGAGCTCGCGCGGGCCGACGTCCCCGATCGCGGCGGACAGCAGCTCGACACCCCACGGCCCCCGGTAGCCGGTGGCGTCGACGGCCGCGACGAAGCCGCCGATGTCGAAATCGCCGTGCCCGGGCAGCCTGCGGTCCCGCATCGAACGGCGCGTGCCGGGCGCCGTAACCCGCTGGCCGTCGTTGATCTCGGCGGCGAGCACGGCGCCGGCCGGCAGCTCGCGGATCGCGGCCGTGCTGACCCCGAGATCGACGACGTGCCACAGGTCGAGCGCCAGGCCGCCGTTGAGGGCGCCGGCGCCCTGGACGACCGACAGCGCAGTCTCGAGGCTCCTCACGGTGGCATCCCGGCGCATGAACTCGTAGACCACGTTCGTCCCGTACTCGGCGGCCTCGGCGCAGAGCTCGGCGAACCGCTCGGTCAGCAGCCGGACGGGCACCTGCCGCCCGGCGAAGTTGCCGACCTTCACGTGCCGCGCACCGAGCACCCCGGCGGCCTCCAGGAGCGTCCGGCGCAGCCGGTCGGAGCGCCGGCGCTCCTCGGTGCCGGGGTCGAGGAACCAGTCCCACAGGAACTCGAGCTCGACGTGCACCATCCCGCCGTCGTCGAGGATCGTGCGCAGCTCATGCAGGTTGCGCTCCTGGAGAAGGTGGAGCAGGTCGGCGTGCCACAGCCCGAGGCCGCGGAAGCCGGCGTCGGCCGCCGCCGCTACGCGATCCGCCACGTCGAACAGGCTCCACTCGCGCCCGGTGTGCAGCTCCACCGGGCCGGCCAGCGTCCAGTACGAGGCGAGCAGGTCGACCGAGGCCGCCCGGCCGGCAGTTCCGTCGCTCACGCGGGCTGCCCGGACGTCGCCGCTGCGGCCCCCGCGCGCTGGAGGAAGCGTGGGAACCATGCCGTGTCCACGCCGCCTGCCAGGAACTCCGGCTCCCGGGTCAGCGCGAGGTGCATGGGCACGGTCGTGGCGACGCCTTCCACCGTGAATCGCGCGAGAGCACTGCGGAGCCGCTCGACCGCCTCAGCGCGGTCGCGGCCGGAGGCGATCAGCTTCGCGACCAGGGAATCGTAGTAGGGCGGAATCTCGTCGCCGGCCTGCAGATGGGTGTCGACACGCAGGCCGGACCCGACGGGGACGGCGAACCTGGTGACAGTCCCGGGGGTGGGCCGGAAGTCCTGCAGCCAGTCCTCGCAGTTGATGCGGCACTCGATCGCGTGCCCGCTGAGCGAGACGTCCCGCAGGCGCAACGGTTGACCTTCGGCCACCGCGATCTGCTCGGCGACGAGGTCGACCCCGGTGATCGCCTCCGTCACCGGGTGCTCCACCTGGATGCGGGCGTTCATCTCGAGGAAGTAGAACGAGCCGCGCTCCAGATCGACGAGGAACTCCACGGTCCCGGCGCCGCGGTAGCCCAGCCGGCGGGCGTAGGTCACGGCGGCCTCGTGCATGTGGGACCGCAGCTCCTCGCCGAGACCGGGAGCGGGAGCCTCCTCGACCAGCTTCTGGTAGCGCCGCTGGATCGAGCAGTC
>JBMCTR010000425.1:0-2563 GCA_048622955.1 Actinomycetota bacterium | reverse complement strand
CGGCGTACTGTCCCGGTGCTGGGTGCCGCGTAGCGTCCGGCGCTGCAGAGGTGCCGCCGAGGCGCCGCCGTGGACGAATCGCCTACTCGGGGGCCGATCCCCCGGTGTCGCGTTCCCCAGGGGGCTCCTCCGGGTCTCGCTTGGGGAAGCCGCCGATGCCCCGCCATGCGAGCGTGGCGACCAGGTCCGAGGCGACATCCCGCGGGATCGCGCCACCGGTCTCCGCCCAGTACCGCGCGGAGACCTGCGCGTTGCCCACGAGCCCCACTGCCAGCAGCATCGACTCCTCCAGCGGCAGTGCGGTGTCCTCGGAGATGATCTGTGCGATCTCCTGCGCACAGAGGTTTGTGAACCGCTCGATCCGATCCCGCACCGCCGGTTCGTTGGTGAGGTCGGACTCGAACAGCAGCCGATGGGCGGTGGCCGGGTCTCCGACGAAGTCGAAGTACGCGGCGACGGTCGCGGTGACCCGCTGCTTGTTGTCCGCCGTCGACAGCAGCGCCTCGTGGATGCGGGCGAGCAGTTGACCGCCGCTTTCGTCCAGCAGCGCCAGGTACAGTTCGAGCTTGCCGGGGAAATGCTGGTAGAGCACCGGCTTGCTGACGCCCGCACGCTCGGCGATGTCGTCCATGGCCGCGGCGTAGTAGCCCTTGTCGACGAAGACTCCGCGGGCAGCGTTCAGCAGTTGCGCTCGGCGCTCGCTGCGCGGCATGCGTACGCCACGGGTCGGCAGGTCGGGTGGACTGGTCACGGGACTCCCCCGGCGTCGTCGCTAGCGGTAGTCGTCCTCGTCGTAGTCGACGACCCGGTGCTGGTCGGCCGCGTCGGCGGGATCGGCGTCGAACGGCATCGACGACGGGATGTCCTCGTCCTGCTCGACGACCTCTTGGTGCTGCTCGAACGCGTCAGCCTCGGGAGCCTCCGGCGATGTGCCGGACGCCGGCGTGTCGACGGCGGCTCGGTTGCCCGTCGCGGCCGTGGAACGCGTGGTGTCGTCGTCGTGGGGGTCGCGCTCAGACACCGGGTCACCTCCTCAATACACCGTGAACTTGGCCGAGCCTACTCGACGGCACCGTCGACATGGCTGTTCCGTGAGGTCTGGTTGGTCACGCCCGGCACGTCGGCCCGTCCCGACCTCAGGGGTCGGCCAGCGGGAATGACGGCGGACGTGGCACCGTTGGCGGAGTAAAGACTGACGCGACGGAGGAGATCCGTGTCTCTGCCACCACTGGTTGACCCTGCTTCCGAGTTGTCCGTCGACGAGGTGCGGCGCTATTCGCGGCACTTGATCATCCCTGACGTCGGCATGGCCGGACAGAAGCGACTCAAGAACTCGCGGGTACTGGTGATCGGTGCCGGCGGCCTCGGTTCGCCCGCGTTGATGTACCTTGCCGCCGCCGGTGTCGGGACGCTCGGCGTGATCGACTTCGACGTCGTCGACGAGTCCAACCTCCAGCGCCAGATCATCCACGGGCAGTCCGACGTCGGCACGCCCAAGGCCCTGTCGGCGAAGGCCAGCATCGCCGAGGTGAACCCCTACGTGAACTTCGTGGTCCACGAGGAGCGCCTCGACAACGAGAACGCGATGCGGATCTTCGACGGGTACGACCTCATCGTCGACGGCACCGACAACTTCGCTACCCGATACCTGGTCAACGATGCCTGCGTGCTGCTCGGCAAGCCGTACGTGTGGGGCTCGATCTACCGGTTCGACGGCCAGGCCTCGGTCTTCTGGGCCGAGCACGGCCCTTGCTACCGCTGCCTGTATCCAGAGCCGCCGCCGCCTGGCATGGTCCCGTCTTGCGCGGAGGGCGGCGTGCTCGGTGTGCTGTGCGGCTCTGTCGGGTCGATCCAGGTCACCGAGGCGATCAAGCTGCTGACGGGCACGGGCGAGCCGCTGCTCGGCCGGCTGATGATCTACGACGCGCTCGAGATGACGTACAAGTCGGTCAATGTGCGCAAGGACCCGAACTGTGCGATCTGCGGCGAGAACCCGACGGTCACGGAGCTCATCGACTACGAGGAGTTCTGCGGTGCGATCAGCGAGGAGGCCGCCGACGCCGCCGCCGACTCCACGATCTCGGTCAAGATCCTCGACGAGTGGCTGCACGAGCGCGAGGGCGGTGAGCGGGACTTCGTGCTCGTGGACGTCCGCGACCCGAACGAGTACGAGATCAACCGGATTCCCGGGTCGGTGCTCATCCCGAAGGGCGAGTTCCTCACCGGCGAGGCGCTCGAGAAGCTTCCGTCCGACAAGCAGGTCGTGCTGCACTGCAAGTCGGGCGGGCGCTCGGCCGAGGCGCTGGCCATCGTGAAGGGGGCCGGGTACGCCGATGCCGTCCACGTCGGCGGCGGCGTCGCGGCGTGGGTCAACCAGATCGACCCGTCCCAGCCCTCGTACTGAACCGGTTCGATCACGTTCGGCAGGCGTGGCCGTACCGCGGCATGCCCGCGTGCATGGTGGCGCGTGGCTAACCCTGGGGGGCGGCCCTCCCCGGTGGGCCGCCCGGGCTACGTCCCCTGGTACGCCACCCGGCTACGCCACCCGGCTACGCCACCCGGC
>JBMCTR010000424.1:0-2574 GCA_048622955.1 Actinomycetota bacterium | reverse complement strand
GGCGCAGCCTCACCCCAACAGGCCCGCAGGCATGCCGCGGCAGGGGCGCGCCTGCTGAACGTGATCGAACCACCCGCACCCCTACGGGGAGGTCATGCCCAGCACGTCGAGGGCCCGGTCGAGCTCCTCCAGGGTGATGTCGCCGCGCTCCACGTAGCCGGCGTCGAGGACGGCCTCGCGGATCGTCTTGCGTTCGGCCAGCGCCTTCTTCGCCACGGCGGCCGCGTTCTCGTACCCGATGTGCCGGTTCAGCGGTGTGACGATCGACGGCGACGACTCCGCGTACTCGCGGCAGCGCTCGACGTCGGCGCCGATGCCGTCGACACACCGGTCGGCGAGCAGCCGCGACGCGTTGGCCAGCAGTGTGACCGATTCGAGCAGGTTCCGCCCCAGCATCGGGAGCATGACGTTGAGCTCGAACGAGCCGGCGCCGCCACCCCACCCGACGGCGGCATCGTTCCCGATGACCTGGGCGCACACCATGGCCACGGCCTCGGGCACGACCGGGTTGACCTTGCCGGGCATGATCGACGAGCCCGGCTGCAGATCGGGCAGGTGGATCTCGGCGAGGCCCGCCCGCGGCCCGGAGCCCATCCACCGCAGGTCGTTGACGATCTTGTAGAGGCTGACAGCGACGGTGCGCAGCTGACCGGACGTCTCCACCAGTCCGTCCCGCGCGCTCTGCGCCTCGAAGTGGTTGCGCGCCTCGGTCAGCGGCAGCCCGGTGGACTTCGCGACCCGCTCGATCACACGCGGCGCGAACCCCGGCGGCGTGTTGATGCCCGTCCCGACGGCCGTCCCGCCCAGCGGGAGCTCCGCCAGGCGCGGCACCGACGCGTGCAGCCGCTCGAGCCCGTGGCCCACCTGGGCGGCGTAGCCGCCGAACTCCTGGCCGAGGGTCACGGGAGTCGCGTCCATCAGGTGCGTCCTGCCCGACTTCACGACCTCGGCGAACTCGCCGGCCTTGCGGTCCAGCGCCTCGCGCAGGTGCTCCAGCGCGGGCACCAGATCGTGGAGCACGGCCGAGCAGGCGGCCATGTGGATCGCCGACGGGAAGGTGTCGTTGCTCGACTGGCTCGCGTTGACGTGGTCGTTCGGGTGGACGTCGCCGTCGTAGTGGGCCGAGGCGAGCGTGGCCAGGACCTCGTTGACGTTCATGTTCGTGCTGGTGCCCGATCCGGTCTGGAAGACGTCGATCGGGAAGTGGTCGTCGTACCTGCCCCCCGCCACCTCGGTCGCCGCCAGGGCGATCGCGTCCGCGATGCCCGGATCGATCACACCCAGCTCGGCGTTGACGTGGGCCGCAGCGCCCTTGATCGTCGCGAGCGCGTGCACGATGGCCGGCTCGACGGGCCGTCCGCTGATCGGAAAGTTCTCGACGGCCCGCTGGGTCTGGGCCCGCCACTTCGCCCAGACGGGAACGCGAACCTCGCCCATGGTGTCGTGTTCAACGCGGAAGTCCTCATCGGTATGCATGACATCCGAACCTAGCCGCCAACGGCATGCTGGCGCGGCGAAGGTGGGACATCTCGGCCACGGGACCTTTGGCGCGACCGGCGACCGATGCCATAAGGTCATTCACCGTGGACGGCTTTCCCGAGGTTCGCGGGCGCGACCTGCGCTGCTCGGACAAGGACAGGGAACGGGTCGCGGCGGCGCTGCGGGAAGCCGCCGGTGAGGGAAGGCTGACGCTCTCCGAGCTCGAGGAACGGCTCGACACGACGTTCAAGGCGCGCACGTACGGCGAGCTCCAGCCGATCACCCACGATCTGCCGCAGGGGCCGTACCCGATCCCGGGCGACGAACGGGCGCAGGCACCGTTCCAGACCCCGGTGCGGCGGCCCCAGGCGACGCCACCCGGGCTCACGTCGGAGCGGATCACCACCGTGCTGGGTGACGAGCGCCGCGAGGGACGCTGGGAGGTGCCCGCCCGGCTGGACGTCACGTGCTTCCTCGGTGAGGTCCGGCTCGACTTCACCGAGGCGATCGTGCGGCACAAGGACATCGTCATCCAGATCGGCACGGTGATGGGCAGCGTGACGTTGATCGTGCCCGATGGCATCGACGTCCGGCTGGAGCCCGGGACGACCGTCCTCGGCGACCGCAAGCACCGGCTCGCCGGACCGGTGACTCCCGGCGGCCCGGTCTACCGGGTCCGCGGGTTCGTCGTGCTCGGCGAGATCACCGTCCGGCCGCCGCGCAACAAGCGCTCGTTGCTCGGTGGCTAGTGATCGGATGCGGGTAATCCGGCGCGCCGTACCGGACATGCTCGTTCGGTGGACGGTGGTCGCGGCCGTGCTGGCGGCGGCGGCTTGCGGAGGCGGGGCAACGGACTCCGAGGTCACGGTGCTCGCCGCGGCCTCCCTGACCCAGCCGTTCGAGCGGCTCGGCGCGCAACTCGAGGAGGACGGTTCTCCCGTCGCGTTCTCCTTCGGCGGCAGCTCCGCGCTGGTGGCGCAGGCCCGGTCCGGCGCCGAGGCGGACGTCCTCGCGACCGCTGATGCGCGGACGATGCGGGCGGCGGCGGATGCGGGCGTGCTCGCGTCCGAGCCGCAGGTCTTCGCGCGGAACCGG
>JBMCTR010000423.1:0-2590 GCA_048622955.1 Actinomycetota bacterium | reverse complement strand
CTGCTCGGCGACACGTACACGTCCGCTCTGGTCGGACGGGACGGGTCGGTGGACTGGATGTGCCTGCCCCGCTTCGACTCGGACGCCTGCTTCGCGGCGTTGCTGGGCGGCCCGGAGCACGGGCGATGGCTGCTGGCCCCGGCCGGGGAGCACCCGGCGGCCAGGCGGCGCTACCGCGGCGACAGCCTCGTGCTGGAGACCGAGTTCTCCACCCCCGAAGGCGTGGCTCGGGTGATCGACTGCATGCCCATCGGCGGCCACGGGCACGTCGACATCGTGCGCCGGGTCGAGGGCGTGTCCGGGCGTGTTCCCATGCGCACCGAACTGTCGCTGCGGTTCGACTTCGGCCTCACCGAGCCGTGGCTGAGCACCGACGGGGGCCGGTTCGCCGCCGTCGCCGGCCCCAACACCGTCTACCTCGACAGCCCGGTCTCCCTCGAGCACGTGCGGAACGGCACGCTGGAATGCCGGTTCGACGTGGCCGCCGGGCAGACCGTCGACTTCCGGCTGTCGTGGTCCGGGCTCGAACAGCCACCGGCGCCGATCCCGAACGCCGGTGACGCGATCGACCGTACCCAGCGCTGGTGGCAGCGGTGGGCCGATCAGTGCACCCACGAGGGCCCGTACCGGGACGCGGTCGTACGGTCCCTCGTCACGCTCAAGGCGCTGACGTACGCGCCGAGCGGAGGGATCGTCGCAGCTCCGACCAGTTCGCTTCCCGAGCATCTCGGCGGGGTGCGCAACTGGGACTACCGGTTCTGCTGGATCCGGGACGCCACGTTCACGCTGCTCGCCCTGCTCGACTCGGGCTACACCGAGGAGGCGGTGGCGTGGCGCGAGTGGCTGGTCCGTGCCGTGGCCGGACGGCCGGACCAGATGCAGATCATGTACGGCGTCAGCGGTGAGCGGCGGCTGACCGAGGTCGAGGTGGGCTGGCTGCCCGGCTACGAGGGATCCGTGCCCGTGCGGATCGGCAACGCGGCCGCGGAGCAGTACCAACTCGACGTGTACGGCGAACTGATGGACGCGCTGCACCAGGCGCGGACGCGCGGCATCGAGCCGGACCCGGACGCCTGGCGGGTGCAGCGTGAGCTGATGGACTTCCTGGAGTCGAACTGGCGGGAGCCGGACGAGGGCATCTGGGAGGTCCGCGGGCCGCGGCGGGACTTCACGCACTCGAAGGTGATGGCCTGGGTGGCCGCCGACCGGGCGGTCCGCGCGGTGACGCGGTTCGGGCTCGACGGCCCGGTGGACCGGTGGCGCCGGCTGCGTGCGGAGATCTTCGACGAGGTGTGCACCAAGGGGTACGACCCGGACCGGCAGACCTTCACCCAGTACTACGGGTCGTCCACGCTGGACGCGGCGCTGCTGATGATCCCGCTGGTAGGGTTCCTCCCGGCCGGCGACCCGCGCGTGCTCGGCACCATCGCGGCGATCGAGCGGGAACTGTGCGACGACGGGCTGGTGCAGCGCTACACCCAGGACCCCCTCACCGAGCAGGTCGACGGCCTGCCGCCCGGCGAGGGCGCGTTTCTCACCTGCTCGTTCTGGCTGGCCGACGCCCACGCCCTGGCCGGCAACAGAGACTGGGCACGCCACCTGTTCGAACGGGTGCTGGGCCTGTCCAACGACGTCGGGCTGCTGGCCGAGGAGTACGACCCGGCGCGCGGCCGCATGGTCGGCAACTTCCCGCAGGCGCTGTCCCACCTCCAGCTGGTGGACACGGCGAACGAGATCGTCAACCCCGTCGGCCCGTCGCAGCAGCGGGCCAGCCACGAGTAGCCGCTCAGCGCTCGTCGAGGTCCAGCACGACCTTGATATCGCCGTCCCGCGCCCGCAGCGCCTCCTCGGCGTGGCCGAGCGGAACCCGGCGCGTGACGAGGCGGTCGAGCCAGCCCAGGTCGGCGCGGGCCAGGGCGTCCGCCGCCGCGGTGCAGTGGCGCAGGTTGGCGTTGACCGAACCGACCACCGCGTCGTTCTCGAGAACCATCTCCCGCCCCGCGGCGCCGAGGTCGACCGAGATCTTCCGACCGGCCGGCGACACGCCGGTCAGGCAGACGACGCCGTACGGCGCGGTGCCCGCCATCGCCTCGAAGACGAGGTGTGACACCCCCGTCGCCTCCACGATGATGTCCGGGTTAGCGCGCGCCAGGGCGGCGTCCATGCCGTCGTGGTGGTACTCCGCACCCAGAGCGGCCACCGCCGCCGGCTTGGGCCCGTCGGTGACCAGGTCGAGCACGTGCACGTCCAGCCCGCGCTGGACGCCCAGCAGGGCGGCCAGCAGGCCGATCGGGCCGGCGCCGGTGACCAGCGCCCGCTGCGGGTCGAACCAGGACCGGGCGCCGATCCGCTCGATCTGCTCCCAGGCCTTGGCCACCACCGCGGTGGGCTCCAGCAGCACGCCCACCCGCTCCAGCCGCGGGTCGAGCCGTACCGCGTACCCGGTCTCGATGCTCCACAGTTCGCTGGCGAAGCCGTCGATCTCCTTGATCCCGCGCTCGGTGTACCGGCCGTTGCGGCACATGTCGAACTCGCCGTGCGCGCACGCGCCGCACGGCACGGGGTCGGGCCGGCGCACCACGCCGACCAC
>JBMCTR010000422.1:0-2592 GCA_048622955.1 Actinomycetota bacterium | reverse complement strand
CCGGGGCTCACCCCGGGCTCACTCGGTGCCCAGCGGGTTGCGGGCGACGAACTCCCTGGTCTCGGCGTACAGCCGCTCGATGTAGGCGTCGAGCTCGGAGGCCTCGACCCGCCACTGGCCCCGTCCGCCGATCTTGATTGCCGGCAGCTCGCCCCTGCGGACCAGTGCGTAGACCTGCGCGGGCGAGGTGTTCAAGATCTCAGCGACGTCGGAGAGCTGGAGAAATCTGCGTGTGGTATCCATGCGTCGCTCCCTGTCGCGTGCATAAGCCTCGTAAAGCACCAGTGTGACATCACTTGCCTAGTGAAGACCCCTGTTGTCCACAGCTTCCGGGGTTTAGTCTTGGCGGCGCACTGATCACGACGGTGGGTGGAGCAGACGCATGACCGACACCGTTCAGGCGGCCGGGCACCCCACCGGTCGGCATGCCCCCGGACCGGACGGCGACGTGCGATCGCCCACCGCCAACCGGCTCGTCCGTCCCCGCTGGCTCAATCCGCGGCTGGTCGTCGGCGTGCTGCTGGTGCTCGTGTCGGTGGCCGTGGGGGCCCGCCTGCTCGCGGCCGCCGACCGAACGGTGCCAGTCCTGGTGGCGGCGGAAGATCTGGTTCCGGGCCAACCGCTGACCGGCGACCTGGTCGAACCGAGCGGCGCCCTGCTGGAGTCCGGACTGGACCGGTATGTCACCGACGTCGGGACCGGCTACCTGGTGGTGCGTCCGGTCGAGCGGGGCGAGCTGCTGCCACGGTCGGCGATCAAGCCCGCCGGTGACGCGGAGGACGTCCGCCAGGTCACGGTGGCGGTGCCCGCGTCGGAGGCGCCCGCCGGCCTGCGGCCCGGGGACGCGGTCGATGTCTGGCTGGTGCCGGAGGGCGAGGACGTGCGGGCGTCGCTGCTGTTGCCGGCCGCTCGGGTGACGGCCGCGACGTCCGGCGGCGGTGGACTGGGCGCGCCGACCGGTCAGCACCGCGTGACGCTCGCGGTGACCGCGGTTGAGTCCCCGGAGGCGGGCGAACCGGAGGACGGGACGGCCGCGGAGGACGGGGACGCCTCGGAGGAGGCGGTCGACCTGGAGGCGGTCACGGCCGAGCTGGTGGCCGCGGCCCGTGCCGGACGCGTCTACCTCACCAGGCTGCCCGAGGCGGTGCCGTGAGCATCACGATCCTGACGGCCGTCACCGGCGCATCATGGGAGGCGCAGCTCGTCGGCGCGCTGGACAGCTCGCCCGGTGGGCTGCAGGTGGTGCGGCGCTGCGTGGATCTGGCCGACCTGCTCGCCGCTGCGGCCGCCGGCCACGGGCAGGCGGTGGTGGTCTCGGCCGACCTGCGGCGGCTGGACCGGGAAGCGGTTGAGCGGCTGGCGGCCGCGGGCGTGGCCGTGGTCGGCGTGGTCCCCGAGGGCGACGAGGACGCCGAGCGGCGGCTTCGGCAACTCGGCATCGGCCACGTCGTGCCGGCCGGGGCGGACCCGGCGCGCATTGCGGAGGCAGTCCACGCCGCGGTCTCGCGGATGTCCGGCCGGCCGCCCGACCCTGGGCTTCCCCATGGCTGGGGCGCCGGGCTCGGCGATGCCGACCTTCCCGGGGGCCGGCTCGTCGCGGTGTGGGGGCCGACGGGGGCGCCCGGCCGTACCACGCTGGCGATCAATCTGGCAGCCGAGACCGCAGCCCTCGGCCGCGCCACGCTGCTCGCCGACGCCGACACCTACGGCGGGACGGTGGCGCAGGCGCTGGGACTGCTGGACGAGGCGCCCGGGCTGGTCGGTGCCGTCCGCGCGGCGAACAACGGCCAACTCGACCTGCCCACGCTCGCGCGGCATGCCCGCCAGCTGGACTCGTCGTCCCGGCTCCGCGTGCTGACCGGCATCACCCGCACCGACCGGTGGCCGGAGGTGCGTCCAAGCTCGCTGGAGGTGGTGTGGCGGCTCGCCCGCGGGCTGGCCGAGACCACGGTGGCCGACTGCGGGTTCTGCCTGGAGCAGGACGAGGAGCTCAGCTTCGACACCGCGGCCCCGCGCCGGAACGGGGCGACGGTGACCACGCTCGAGCATGCGGACGTGATCGTCGCCGTCGGCGCGGCCGACCCGGTCGGCATGCAGCGGCTGGTCCGCGGCCTGTCCGACCTGCGGGACCTGGTACCCGATGCGGACGTTCGGGTGGTCGCCAACCGGGTGCGGGCGTCCGTCCTCGGTCCGGATCCGCAACGTCAGGTGCGCGACGCGCTGCGCCGGTACGCGGGCGTGCACCGGGTGGACGTCGTCCCCGACGACCCGGCTGCGGCTGATGCGGCACTGGCGGCCGGAGGGCTGCTGGCCGAGGCTGCGCCGAGGTCGCCGGCCAGGAGCGCCATCGCCGCGCTCGCCGCCGACATCGCCGTCGACAGTGCCGGTGTCGCGGAGCCGAGCCGCAGCCGCCGGTGGCGCCCACGCGCTCGGCTTTCCGGTCGACCGGTCGGCTGATTCGCGGCGAGGATCGCGGAGGAGCCGGTGACGAGGTGCGGCGTCATGCCCGAGACGGTTGAGGCACACTGAAACGATGGGACGAGGACTCGTGCTGGGTGGCGGCGGCGTCCTGGGCGCGGCGTGGATCACCGG
>JBMCTR010000421.1:0-2604 GCA_048622955.1 Actinomycetota bacterium | reverse complement strand
CGGGACGGCGGCGCGCGTCACGGCGGAGCCGACGGTCGCCACCGGCGAGCCCACGGTGCCGAGCGCCGCCACCGGGCGGGGCGACACCTGCCACGTCGACGTCGTCGACCGCTGGGGCAACATGATCGCGGCCATGCCGAGCGGGGGATGGCTGCAGAGCTCGCCGATGATTCCGGATCTCGGCTTCTGCCTGGGCACGCGGCTGCAGATGTGCTGGCTCGCCCCCGGCCTGCCGTCCTCGCTCATACCGGGCCGGCGGCCGCGGACCACACTGAGCCCCACCCTCGTATCGCGGAACGGTCGGCCGGTGCTTGCGTGCGGCTCGCCCGGGGGCGACCAGCAGGACCAGTGGCAGCTGCTTTTCCTGCTGCGGCATCTGGTCCACGGGATGGACCTCCAGGAGGCGATCGATGCGCCCGCCTGGCACACCACGTCCTTCCCGAGCTCGTTCCACCCGCGCGAGATGGTGCCTGCCGGCCTGGTGCTGGAGTCCCGGCTGGCCGAGGCGGCCGACGCGCTGCGCGGCCGCGGCCATGACGTGACACTTGCCGACGCCTGGGCGCTGGGACGGTTGTGCGCGGTGGCGCGCGACCCGCTCACGGGAGTGCTCAGCGCCGCCGCCAACCCGCGGGGGATGCAGGGCTACGCCAGCGGCCGGTAGCGTCGCGCGCGACAGGCGGCAGCGGCCAGGACGCCCGCAGGGCTGCTTTCCGCCGCAATCGTCGTAGGCTATTGCCCCATGGCCGCATCTGGGCACGCGTCGATCATGCTTGCGCTGCGCCGCGTCCTGCTCGTCGCGGGCGTCAGCGGGCTCGCCGGCGTCCTGGTCGCAGGGCTGGCGCTGCCGATCGCAGCTGGGATCGGGCTCGTCGCGCGGGAGAGCGCGAACGGCTTCAGCGAGATGCCGGATGAGCTCGACACGAGCAGCCCGCTGCCGGAGCGGTCCCGGATCCTGGACTCGAAGGGCAACCTGGTCGCGACCTTCTACGACGACAACCGGGTTTACCGGACACTGGACGAGGTCGCTCCGGTGTTCCAGGACGCCGTGCTCGCGATCGAGGACCACCGGTTCTTCGAGCGTGGCCCGATCGACTTCCAGAGCACGGCCCGTGCCTTCGTCACCAACCTCGAAGAAGGCGACATCGAAGAGGGCGGGTCCACACTCACCCAGCAGTACGCCAAGAAGCTGGCGGAGGCGCAGGCCGCCACGGAAAAGGAGGAGCTCGCCGCGACGGAGGTGACCTACGGGCGCAAACTGCGCGAACTGCGGCTCGCGGTCGGGCTCGAGCAGGAGCTGACCAAGGAGGAGATCCTTGAGGGCTACCTGAACCTCGTCTACTTCGGCGCCGGCGCCCACGGTGTCGAGGCGGCCGCGCGCCGGTACTTCTCCACAGCCGCCGCCGATCTCACGCTGGTCCAGGCGGCCACGCTTGCCGGCATCATCCAGCGGCCCACCGCCTACGACCCGACCCGCAACCCGGAGGCCACCCAGGCGCGTCGCGACGTCGTGCTGCGCCGGATGGCCGAGATCGACTTCATCACCGATCAAGAGCTGGAAGAGGCGCTCGACCAGCCGCTGGAGCTCGACGAGCAGGCCCGGCCCAACGGGTGCGTCGGCTCGTCGTCCGCACCCTTCTTCTG
This sequence comes from Actinomycetota bacterium, assembly GCA_048622955.1. Taxonomy (GTDB): domain Bacteria; phylum Actinomycetota; class Actinomycetes; order Jiangellales; family Jiangellaceae; genus JBMCTR01. Next base: position 963 of record JBMCTR010000421.1, on the reverse strand, counting down.
CGACTACGTCTACCGGGAGATCGTGGGAACGCGGGAGTCCGGTGGCATGGAGGCGCTCGGCGAGACACCGGCGGAGCGCGAGCAGGCTCTGCGGCAGGGCGGGCTCACGATCCGGACGACGCTCGATCGGGCGGCGCAGCGTGCGGCCAAAGACGCCATCGCGAACCGGGTGGCGCCCACGGACAGCGCGGTCGCGGCGCTGGCCTCGGTCGAGCCCGGGACGGGCCAGATCAAGGCCTTGACCCACTCGCGCGGCTACGGCAACGACGAGGGTGAGACCTATCTCAACTACGCGGTCGACGAGGCCATGGGCGGCGGCGACGGCGCGCAGCCCGGGTCCGGCGCCAAGGTGTGGGTGCTTGCCGCGGCGATCGAGCAAGGGATCGCGCTCAACATGACGATCAACTCGCCGCACCAGGTCAGCCTCCAAGAGGACGAGTTCGACACCTGCGAGGGCCCGTACCCGGGCACCGGAACCTGGGAGCCGCGAAACTACGACACCGGGCTGAGCGGGCTGTTCGACCTCCGGTCGGGCACCGAGCGATCCGTCAACACGTTCTACGCGCAACTCGAGCAGCAGACCGGGCTGTGCGACCCGGTGCGGATCGCCACCGAAGCCGGCCTCACCCACGCCAGCGGAGCACCGCTGAGGCAGATTCCCTCCTTCGTCCTCGGCGCCGAGGAGGTCTCGCCGTTGAGCCAAGCCGAGGGCTACGCGATGTTCGCCGCACGGGGCGAGCACTGTGAGTCGTACGCGGTCCGGCAGATCGAGGACCGCAAGGGGGAGGTGCTCTACGAGGCCGAGCCGGAGTGCAACAGAGTCCTTGCCGAGGAGCACGCCGACGCGGTGAACGACGTGCTGAAGGGCGTCATCTACAACAGCGGCGGCACCGGCGGCGCGATGCGCTTGTCCGACGGCCGGGACGCCGCGGGCAAGACCGGCACGACGAACAACACGGTCGC
>JBMCTR010000420.1:0-2605 GCA_048622955.1 Actinomycetota bacterium | reverse complement strand
ATGCTCACCAGCAGGCCCGGCACCGCGACGAGTGCGAGCAGGACGACGGCGGCCACGTCGGCCAGGCGCACCGCGATGCCGGACGCGAGCACCGGCGGGGCCGGCAGGCCGGTACGGCGCAACACGCTGGTGAAGCGCAACGGCTCGCCCAGCCGCAGCGGCAGCACGTGGTTGCCGAGCAGCGCGACGTGGATCGCCGCCCACGAGTGGCCGAGGCCGAGGCCGGGGAGCACCGCGGTCCACGCGCGGGCGCGCAGCAGGAAGGCGACGGCATAGCAGGCCACGGCGGCCGCCAGCCCGAGGGGATCGGCGACCAGGGCTCGCACGGTGCGGGCCAGGACGCCGGCATCGACGACGCGGAACAGGTAGACGGTCGCGACAGCGAGCACGGCGACGCCCACCGCCGCCCGCAGCGCCCTCCGCACCGCCCGCGGCGTCACGGCCCGGCGGGGAACGCCGCGAGCGGGTGACCGGGGTCGAGGTGGACGGCGACCCGGGTGCCGGGCTCGACGGGCCCGACGTGCGAGCGCATCGACCGCACGGTCACCCCGTCGCCGAGATCCAGGTGGTAGACGACGAACGAGCCGCGGAACTCCGCCCGCCGGACGACGGCGGCGCCCGCCGGATCGGGGGAGAAGTGCACATCGTCCGGCCGCACCATGACATCGACGGCCGCGGCCTCCGGGGTTTCGCCCGGCTCAGGGACGGTGACCGGCACCGTGCCCCACGGGGTGGCGGCCTTCGCGCCGTCCCGGCGCCCGGGGAGGAAGTCGGCCTCGCCCATGAACGTCGCGACGAAGCGGCTGGCCGGCGCATGGAACACGGCCTCGGGACGGCCGACCTGCTCGATGCGCCCGGCGCAGGCCACGGCGACCCGGTCGCCGACCGCAAGTGCCTCCTCCTGGTCGTGCGTGACGAACACGCCCGTCGTCCCGGCCGTACGCAGCACGCCGACGACGTCGTCGCGAACCCGCGTCCGCAGGTTGCGGTCGAGGTCCGAGAAGGGCTCGTCGAGCAGGACGACGGCCGGCTCGGGCGCGAGCGCCCGGGCGACCGCGACCCGCTGGACCTCCCCGCCCGACAACTCGTGGGGGTAGCGGTCCGCCAGCGACCCGAGACCGACCAGGTCGAGAACCTCGTCAACCCGGGCTCGGCGCCCGGTGGAACGCCGGGCGAGGCCGAACGCGACGTTGTCGCGGACGGACAGGTGGGGGAACAGCGCATGGTCCTGGAAGACCATGCCGACACCGCGCCGCTCGGCCGGCACCCACGTGCCCGGCCCGGCCACCTCGCGGCCGTCGATCAGCACCCGGCCGCTGTCCGGCGGGCTGAGACCGGCGATCAAGCGCAGCAGGGTGGACTTGCCGCATCCGCTCGGTCCCACGAGGGCGAGCAGTTCACCGGCGGCGACCTCGGCCGAGATGCCGTCGACGGCGACCCCGTCGCCGAAGCGCTTGACCAGGTTCTCCACCGTCAGCACCGCGGCTTGCTGGCTCATCGGGCATCAACCTCCCGCATCGAGCGGCGGATCAGCACCGCGACCGGGATCGTCGCCACCGCGACGATCGTCAGCGCCGGCAGGCCCGCCAGTTCCCACCGCGACTCCGTAGCCAGCCGGTAGACCCACACGGCCAGGGTCTCGAAGCCGAAGGGCCGGAGCAGCAGCACGATCGGCAACTCCTTGAGCGCGTCGATGGCGACGAGCACCAGGGCCACCCCGATCCCGGAGCGGATCAGGGGCAGGTGGACGCGTCCCACCACCCGCGACGGGGATGCGCCGAGCGTGAGCGCCGAAGCGGTCATGGACGGGGTGACCTTCTCGAGACTCGCGTCCAGGCTGTTGTACGACACGGCGAGGAAGCGCACGACGTAGGCGTAGACCAGCCCCACGATCGATCCGGTGACGAGCAGGCCGCCCCAACTGAACCCGACCAGGTCGAGCCCCGTGTCGAGCGCGGCGAACAGCACCAGCACGCCCACGGCGACCACCGGGCCGGGCATCGCGTACCCTACGGTGGTCAGCCGGGCGAGCCCCGCCGTCAGCCGGTCCCCGCCGAGCCGCCTGGCGTTGACGACCACCGCGGCGAGCACGAGGCAGGCCAGGGCCGCGGCACCCGCGATCAGCAGGCTGTTCGTCGCGTACTCCAGATACCGCGCGTCCCACTGACCGTCCGGCCCGCGCAGCGTCACGATGCTCGACCAGTTCAGCAGCTGCACGGCCGGGATCACGAAGGTGACGCCCACGACCGCCGCGCAGATCCCGGTGGCCGTCCAGGCCCGCCAGCCGGTGAGCCGGACAGGCTCCCTGCCGCGGGCGCCGCCGCCCTGCTGGTGGTAGCGCGCCCGGCCGCGCAGCGCCCGCTCCACCACGATGATCGTGATGGCGAAGACGAGGACGAGCGAGGCCAGTTCGGTGGCCGCCGCCCGGTCGTACATCCCGTTCCAGACCCGGTAGATGCCCACCGAGACCGTCTCGACGTTGAAGTACTGCACCGTCGCGTAGTCGGTGAGCGTCTCCATGGCGACCAGCGCCCCGCCGGCGGCGAGCGACGGCCGGGCCATCGGCAGCAGCACCCGCCGCGCGACCCGCAGCGGCCCCTGCCCC
>JBMCTR010000419.1:0-2606 GCA_048622955.1 Actinomycetota bacterium | reverse complement strand
GAGTCGCTGGCCAAGCTCGCCGCCCTCGGCGACGACGTCGCGGTGCTGCCGACGCACGGCGCGGGCAGCTTCTGCGTGGCGGCGATGCCGACAACCAGGTCGACCAGCACGGTCGCCGAGGAGCGCCGCCGCAACCTGCTGGTGCGGGCGGCCGACTACCAGGAGTTCGTGACGGAGTTGCGCGGCGAGCTGATGGCCTACCCGAGCTACTACGCGCACATGGCGCCGATCAACCGGGCCGGTGCCCACGTCCTCGGACGGCTGCCCGACACGCCGGCGGTGGACGCCGCGGCGGTCGAGGCGGCGGCCCGGCACGGCGCGTGGGTGGTGGACGGACGCGACCGCGAATCGTTCGCCGCCGGGCACATCCCGGGGTCGGTCAACATCGAGCTCAACTCCGGCTTCGCGGGGTACGTGGGCTGGGTGCTGCCGTTCGACGCGCCCGTGGTGCTCGTACTGCCCGACCCGGTCGACGAGTCGCTGGCCGAGGCGCTGACCCAGCTGGTCCGCATCGGCTGGACGGCGGTGGAGGGCTACCTCGACGGCGGCTTCGAGGCCTGGCGGAAGCACGGCGGAGGGGTCTCGTCCTACGACGTGGTGACCGCGGACGACCTGTGCGAGCTGCACCAGCGCGGGGAGCGTCCGTACGTGCTCGACGTCCGCCAGGAGCTGGAGTGGGGCTGGGGCACCGTCCCGGACAGCCGCCTGGTGTTCGTCGCGGACCTGCCGCGGGAGTTGGCCACCCTGCCCCGCGACGAGCCGGTCTGGGTGATCTGCTCCAACGGGCACCGCGCGGCGATCGCCGCCAGCCTGCTGGACCGGGAAGGCATCACGCCCAAGCTGATCGGCATCGGCGGCGTCGGCGAGTGGCGGGTGCAGTGCCGGTCGGTGGCCGCCGCGACCGGGTAACAGTTCTCATGGCGTTCGGGCGGCGGCGGCGTGCCGGCACTCTGTTTGTGCGGCCGTCCCGCGGCGATCTGGTTGCGGGGGTGAGCGTCGCGCTGGTGCTGGTGCCGCAGTCGCTGGCCTATGCGGAGTTGGCGGGTCTGCCTGCGGTGCACGGGCTGTACGCCGCGGCGGCCGCGCCGATCGCGGCGTCGGTGGTCGGCTCGTCGCCGTACCTGCAGACCGGGCCGGTGGCGTTGACGAGCCTGCTGACGATCGGGGCGCTGGCGCCGCTCGCCGGCACGGGGACCGCGGAGTTCGCCGCGTTGGCCGCGCTGCTGGCGCTGCTCGTCGGGGTGGCCCGGACGGCGCTGGGGCTGCTGCGGTGGGGGGCGCTGTCCTATTTGATGTCGGTGCCGGTGGTGACGGGATTCACGGTGGCCGCGGCGTTGCTGATCATCTCGTCGCAGCTGCCCGCGCTGGTCGGCGCCGGGAGTGGCCGCGGCGGCAACCCCCTCACCCGGGCCGCGGACGTGGTCACCGCTCCCGGGACCTGGAGCCTCGCCGCGCTCGGCATCGGGCTGGCGACCATCCTGGTGCTGCTGGTGGGCCGCCGGATCAGCACGGTGTTCCCGTGGGTGCTCGCCGTCACCGTGGCCGCCCTGCTCGTCAGCACATTCGAGGTCCTGCAGGCGCCCGTCGTCGGCCGGCTGCCCAGTGGGCTGCCCCCGCTGAGCCTGGCGCTGCCCTGGTCAGCCGTGCCCGACCTGGCCGTCCCCGCCCTGGTGATCGCCGTGGTCGGGTTCGCCGAACCGGCCTCGATCGCCCGCCGCTACGCCGCCGCCGACCGGCACCGGTGGGACCCCGACCGGGAGTTCGTCGGGCAGGGGCTGGCCAACCTCGGCGCTGCGGTCGCCGGCGGCTACCCGGCCGGCGGCTCGTTCTCCCGGTCGGCGCTCAACCGGGCGTCCGGCGCCAAGACCCGCTGGAGCGGGGCGTTCACCGGGCTCGCCGTGCTGGCGTTCCTTCCCTTCGCCAACGTGCTGTCGGACCTGCCCACCGCCGTCCTGGCGGCCGTGGTCATCGTCGCCGTCATCTCGCTGATCGACCTGGGGACATTCCTGGAGTACTGGCGCCAGTCGCGGCCGCAGTTCCTCGTCGCCGCGCCCACACTCGTCGCGACCCTGCTGTTCGCCCCCCGCGTCGAACGGGGCCTGCTGCTCGGCGTCGGCCTCGCCCTCGCCGTGCACCTGTGGCGCGAGGCACGGCTCGACGTCGACACCTGGCGGACGGACGGACGGCTCTACGTTCTCCCCCACGGTGTGCTCTACTTCGGCTCCGCCCCCACCCTCGACAACGAGATCCGCCGCCTGCTCGCGGCGAACCCGGACGCCGAGTCCATCGAGATCGACCTCCACCGCCTCGGGCGGGTCGACCTGACCGGCGTCTACGCGCTCCGCGACGCCGTCGCGCACGCGCGCGCCGCCGGCATCCGCATCACCTTCACCCGGATTCCGGCCCACGCCGCGGACCGCATCCGGGCCGTCCTCGGACCGGCCGCGGACGACGGGTGACGCCCCCTTGGTGCCAATCCACAACGTCCGACGCTGTGGATTGGCACACGCAGCACGCCGGGACGTCGGTCTAGGCCGTGACAAGTCGCGGGCGACCGGCTGACCGCAACGACACGCCTGGAACGCGAGCCGCAGTGGGGTCAACGC
>JBMCTR010000418.1:0-2610 GCA_048622955.1 Actinomycetota bacterium | reverse complement strand
AGCGGCCGGGAGTTGAGCGCGGACGGCATCGAGTTGCGGTTCGCGGTCAACTACCTGGCCGGCTACCGGCTGACCGAGTTGCTGGTACCGCTGCTGCAGGAGTCGGCCCCCGCGCGGGTGGTCAACGTCGCGTCGGCGGGCCAGCTACCGCTCGACTTCGGCGACCCGATGCTCGAGAAGTCGTACGACGGGACGGTCGCGTACCAGCGGAGCAAGCTGGCCCAGGTGATGCACACCTTCGACCTGGCGGAGCGGCTGCGCCCGCACGGCGTGACGGTGAACGCGCTGCACCCGGCGACGTTCATGGACACGGCGATGGTGCATGACGCCGGTATCGTGCCGGTGAGCACCGTCGAGGAGGGCACCGAGGCGACCCTGCGGCTGATCTCCGATCCCGCGCTTGCGGGGGTGACCGGACGGTACTTCAACGGCACCGCCGAGGCCCGGGCGCACCCGCAGGCCTACGACGAGTCGGCCCGGGAGCGGCTTCGCAAGCTGTCCGAGCGGCTCGTGCACGCCGCCGTGGCCCCCGAGCGCGGGTAGTGCAGCCGATCGAGCAGTACGGTGTGGTCGTGTTCGTTTGGGGAGCAACCGCATGACGCGAGACCGCGCCTTCCCGGTAGAGCCGTGGCATCTCCGGGAGACCGGGCTCGACCTCGGGGTGCTGGCGCAGACCGAGTCGGCGTTCGCGCTGTCGAACGGCCACATCGGGCTGCGCGGCAACCTGGACGAGGGCGAGCCGCACGGACTGCCCGGCACGTACCTGAACTCGTTCTTCGAGTTGCGGCCGCTGCCCTACGCCGAGGCCGGGTACGGCTATCCGGAGCAGGGCCAGACGATCGTCAACGTCACGAACGGCAAGCTGATGCGGTTGCTCGTCGACGATGAGCCGTTCGACGTCCGCTACGGGGAACTGCGCTCGCACGAGCGTGTCCTGGACATGCAAGCGGGCACTCTGGAGCGCACCGCCGAGTGGATCTCGCCGGCCGGGCGCGCCGTCCAGGTGCACTCCACGAGGCTGGTGTCGTTCTCCCAGCGCGCGATCGCCGCGATCTGCTACGAGGTCGAGCCGCTGGACGACGAGGTCCGACTGGTGGTCCAGTCCGGCCTCGTGGCGAACGAGGAACTGCCGCCGACCAAGGCCGACCCGCGGGTCGCCGCGGCGCTCCGCCAGCCGCTGCAGTCCGAGGAGCATCTGGAGACCGAGGACGGCGCGCTGCTGATCCACCGGACCAAGGCCAGCGGGCTGCGGATGGCTGCGGCCATGTCCCACATCGTTGACAGCCCGGAGGACGTCGCCGTGGAGACCGAGGCGTTCCCGGACTGGGCGCGGACGACCGTCGCGTGCGTGCTCTCCCCCGGGCAGCGGCTGCGGGTCGTGAAGTTCCTGGCGTACGGCTGGTCGAGCCGGCGTTCGCTGCCCGCGCTGCGCGACCAGGTGGGAGCGGCCCTGGCGGCCGCGCGCCTGGCCGGCTGGGACGGTCTGCTCCGGGCTCAGCGCGAGTACCTGGACGACTTCTGGGACGGCGCGGACGTGGTGGTCGAGGGCGACCCCGAGGTGCAGCAGGGCGTCCGGTTCGGCATGTTCCACGTGCTCCAGGCCGGGTCGCGGAACGAGATGCGGCCGATCGCCGCGAAGGGGTGGACCGGCTCCGGGTACGACGGCCACGTCTTCTGGGACTCCGAGATGTTCATGCTGCCGGTCCTGACCTACACCAAGCCACAGGCGGCCGCGCAGCCGCTGCGGTGGCGGCACGCGACCCTCGACCTTGCCCGGCAACGGGCGCGAACGCTCGGGCTGGAGGGAGCCGCCTTCCCGTGGCGGACGATCCGCGGGCACGAGACGTCCGGCTACTGGCCGGCGGGCACCGCCGCGTTCCACATCGGCGCCGGTATCGCCGCCGCCACGCTGCGGTACGTCTGGGCCACCGGCGACGAGGCCTTCGAGCGCGAGGTGGGCGTCGAGCTACTTGTGGAGACGGCGAGGCTGTGGCGGTCCCTGGGCCACCACGACCGGCACGGCAACTTCCACATCGACGGGGTGACCGGGCCGGACGAGTACTCCGCGCTGCACGACGACAACCTCTACACGAACCTGATGGCGCAGCGGAACCTGGTGGGCGCCGCGGACGCGGTGGCCCGCCATCCCGACGTGGGCCATGCGCTCGGGGTCGACGAGGAGGAGGCCGCCTCGTGGCGGGACGCGGCACACGCGATGATCGTGCCGTATGACGAGGAACTCGGTGTGCACGAGCAGGCCGAGGGCTTCACCCGGTTCCAGGAGTGGGACTTCGGCTCCACGAGGCCGGAGGACTACCCGCTGCTGCTGTCGCACCCGTACTTCGACCTCTACCGGCGGCAGGTGTGCAAGCAGGCCGACCTCGTCCTGGCGATGCACTGGCGGGGGGACGCGTTCACCGCGGAGCAGAAGGCGCGGAACTTCCGCTACTACGAGGCGCGGACCGTCCGGGACTCCTCGCTGTCCGCGTGCACCCAGGCGGTGCTGGCGGCCGAGACCGGCTACCTCGAGCTCGCGCACGACTACCTGGGTGAGGCGGCGCTGGTCGACCTGCACGACACCCACGAGAACACCAAGGACGGCGTGCACCT
>JBMCTR010000417.1:0-2631 GCA_048622955.1 Actinomycetota bacterium | reverse complement strand
CCGGGTCAGGCGGGCGCGACGGTGTAGACGACGGTCTGCACCTTGATCATCCCGTCCTCGAAGACGAAGGTGTCGATGCCGTCCTCGACCTTGCGGCCGCCGCCCGTCGCCTTCCACTCGAGGTAGAGGACGTTGTCGGCGAAGACCGTGTCGAGGTCCCAGTTGGCCTGCGGGACGTCGCTGAGCAGTTGCGTGAAGACCTGCCGCGCGCCGTCCTTGCCCCGGTACACGTTCTTGTTGACCACGAGGATCGCGTCGTCGGCGTAGTCGGAGACGATGTCGTCGAGGTCCTCGGCGCCCAGTGCGTTGCCGTGGTGCGCGAAGATCTCCTCAGGGGTGCGTGCCGCCATGCTCTACCTCCCGTTCCAGGCGTGGTTTGTGCTGCCGATTCACCACCCGCTCCCAGTGTCGTGCGCCGGCCCGTTCGTTGTCCTCGAAACGGCCACGTCGGTCGCCGCAGCGGGCCAGACTGGGGACGAAAGGACGTCCGCTCGACGGTGTACGGGAGGCGTGATGAAGGCGGTACGGCTGCACCAGTACGAGACCCGTCCAGTGATCGAGGACGTCGCCGAACCGGAAGCGAAGGGGCCGTTCGACGTGGTCGTCCGCATCGGCGGCGCCGGCCTGTGCCGTACCGACCTGCACATCATCGAAGGTCAGTGGGCGCCCAAGACGAACGTGCCGCTGCCCTACACGCTGGGCCACGAGAACGCCGGCTGGGTCCACGAGGTGGGCCCGGCCGTGGTGGACGTGCAACCCGGCGACGCGGTGATCCTGCATCCGCTCATCACCTGCGGCTACTGCCGGGCGTGCCGGGCGGGCGACGACATGCACTGCGAGAACCAGGCGTTCCCCGGCATCGACACCGACGGCGGGATGGCTCAGTTCCTCAAAACATCAGCCCGCTCGGCGGTCAAGCTGGCGCCGGGGGTCGAGCCCGCCGCGGTCGCGGCTCTCGCCGACGCCGGCCTGACCGCGTACCACGCGGTGAAGAAGGCGCTGCCGCTGCTCTACCCGGGCACCACGTGCGTCGTCATGGGGGCCGGCGGCCTCGGGCACATCGGCATCCAGTGCCTGCGGGCGATGAGCGCCACCAGGATCGTCGTGCTCGACCGCAACCAGGAGGCTCTCGCCCTCACCAGGGAATGGGGAGCCGACGAGACCGTCCTGGTGGACGGCTCGCACGTGGAGCGGGTGCTCGAGCTGACCGACGGCAAGGGCGCCGAGGTGGTGCTGGACTTCGTCGCCGAAGGCGGTGCCCAGCAGGAGGCCTGGCAGCTGACCAGACGCGCCGGCAGCCACTTCATCATCGGGTACGGCGGGACGATCGAGATCCCGGCGATCGACGTGATCTCGACCGAGCGCAACGTCATCGGCAACCTCGTGGGCAGCTACAACGACCTCGTCGAGCTCATGTCGCTGGCTGCCGACGGGCGCGTCCGGATGCTCACCCAGACCTACCCGCTGGACGCGGTCAACGACGCGATGGACGACCTCGACGCCGGCCGGCTCCGGGGGCGCGGGATCCTCGTGCCCTGAGTTCGTGATCGGGGTGGCACAGGTGAGCCCAGGTGGTCACCCGTCTCACCCCGATCTTGAGCTAGGGGCCCAGGAACTTCAGCGCGCTGCCGAACCCGGTGCCCAGCGGCTCCTGCAGCGCCATGTGCAGGAAGCCGGCATGCTCCAGCTGCCGGGCGCGGCGCAGCGGGCCGGCATCGATCGCGCGCATGCCCCCGGACTCGACGAGGCGAGCCACCTCGCCCTTCGCCTCGCCGTCGTCACCGGCGAGCAGCACGTCCAGCTGGTGGCCGGCCACTTCGCCCGCGACGAGCGTCCCCGCGAACGTGGTGTTGAACGCCTTGACCACCGGCGAGCCGGACAACCGGCTTGCGATCTCCTCGGCCGCGGACGAGTCGGGCGGCGTCACCAGCCCGTCGAACGTCGCGAAGTCCACCGGGTTGGTGATGTCGATGACGACCATGCCGGTCAGCCGCGGCCCGAGGTTGTCGGCCAGTTCGAGCGCGGCGTGGTACGGCGTGGCGAAGACCACCACGTCGCCTGTCACCGGCTCGGTCATCCCCCCGCCGGTCACGGCCGCGGCGGCGGGCCGGAGCTCGTTGGCGAGCTCGGTGGCGTGCTTGGGCGTCGGCGCGAGAATCCGCAGCTCGTGCCCGCCGGCCACCATGCGCGTCCCGATACCGCGCGCCATGTTCCCGGCACCGATGATCGTCACCGTCGTCATGATCATGCCTCCCCCGCCACGGCTGACTCGTCGTTGCCCATACTGCCCACGCATCGACCGCCTGTAGGCCGGAACCGATGAGTTCGCCCAACCGGCCCCGTCTACCCGGACGGCACCCACGTCCCGAAGGAGGTCCAAATGAGGAAGATCTTCGCGTTTCTGGCAGTGACGGTCGACGGCTATCACGAGGGCCCGGAACGCGAGATCGACTGGCACAACGCACCCGACACCGCGGACAGCGGCTTTCCCGTGGCCTCCGGGTTTCCCAGGCATGACGACGACCGGTACGACGAGGTCGACACGCTGCTGTTCGGCCGCGTCACCTACGAGCTCATGGCGTCCTTCTGGCCGACCCCCGCGGGCATCGAGACCGACCCGCACATCGCCGC
>JBMCTR010000416.1:0-2647 GCA_048622955.1 Actinomycetota bacterium | reverse complement strand
GAATCGCGGGGCGGCGAGGCGGCCGGCCTGCGTCATCCCTCGCGGAGGGCCAGGGCCATCGCCTCGAGCTGGAGCAGCGGGGCCGCGTTGACCTCGAGCGCCTCCCGAGCGGCCATCACGGCCTCCATCCGGCGCACCGTCGACTCTGGTGTCGAGCCGCCCGCGAGGCGGTCGATCGACGGGCGCTTGTCCTCGTTGACCAGGTCGGCCTCGGTGCCGAGCTGCACGGCGAGGACGTCGCGGTAGACCGCCAGGACATCGACCAGCGCCCGGTCGATGGAGTCGCGCTGCACGCGGGTCCGGCGAAGCTTCTGCTCCCGTTCGAGCTCCTTGACCGCAGCGTCGAGCGAGCGGGGCTTTCGTCCCGTTGTGCCCGCGCCAAGCGCCTGCTTGAGCTCCTCCACCTCGCGGGCGTCGAGCGCGTCGCACTGGTGCTCGGCGTCCGCTTTCGCGGACTCGACGAGGGCGGCGGCGGCATCCAGGCAGGTGCGCAGGTCGGACAGGGCGAACGGCAGCCGCAGGACCTCGTCGCGCCGGGTCCGCGCCTGCTCGTTGGTGGCCAGGGCACGTGCCCGCCCGATGTGCCCGAGCGAGGCGCGGGCGGCGAACGCGGCGCTCTCGGCGTCCACTCCTTCGGTCTCGGTCAGGTACGCGGCCACCGCGTCGTACGGCGGGGTCCGCAGCGGCACGACGCGGCACCGCGAGCGGATCGTCGGGACGATGTCCTCCGCGGTCGGGGCGCAGAGCATCCACACGGTCCGCGGCGGCGGCTCCTCCAGCCCCAGCAGCAGCGCGTCGGCGGCGTCCTCGCCGAGCCGGTCGGCATCCTCGACGACGATGACCTGCCACCGTCCCCGGGAGGGACGGAGCGCGGCACGAGGCACGAGCTCGCGTACCTGTTTGATCTTGATGGACAACCCGTCGGTCACGAGGTTCGCGACGTCGGGGTGGACGCCGGACCGGACGTCGGTGCACTCAGCGCAGTGACCGCAGCCGCCGTCGGGGCACTGCAGCGCCGCGGCGAACGCCCGCGCGACGACCGACCGGCCGGAACCCGGCGGCCCGGTGAACAGCCACGCATGCGTCATGCCGGAACCCGCGCCGGGCTCGCCTCGCAGGACGGCCGAGGCGTCGGCCACCGTGCGTCGCAGTTCGGGGACGACGGTCTGGCCGACGATGCTGTCCCAGACGCTCATCGTCCTCGCACCATCCCTTCCACGCGGTCCGCGACCACGGCCGCCAACTCGGCCTCCGGCCGCGTGCCGTCCACGACGAGGTAGCGCTCCGGGTCGGCCGCCGCACGGTCGCGGAAGGCCTGGCGGACCCGCTCGTGGAACTCGTCGTCCTCCCGCTCCAGCCGGTCGCCTGCCCCCAGCATCCGGGCCTGGCGGACCTCGCGCGGTACGTCCACCACCACCGTGAGGTCGGGTCGCAGCCCGGCCGTGGCGAACGCCGAGAGCGCGGCGACGTCCGCGGTGCCCAACTGCCGGCCGGCGCCCTGGTAGGCGATCGACGAGTCGACGTACCTGTCGTTGATCACTACGGCTCCGCGCTCGAGCGCGGGGCGGATGACCGTGGCCACGTGCTCGGCGCGGTCGGCCGCGTACAGCAACGCCTCCGTCCGGGCGGACACGCGCACGCCCGCCACGTCGAGCAGCATGCGGCGGATGTCCTTGCCGATCGGCGTGTCGCCGGGCTCGAAGGTGAGGACGACCTCGCGTCCGCCGGCCCGCAGCCGGTCGGCGAGCAGCCGGGCCTGCGTCGACTTGCCCGCGCCGTCGCCGCCCTCGAACGCGATGAAGATGCCCGGCGCCTGAGTCACGCGGACAGCATAGGAGAGCCCGGGCCGTGCGGCGGAATGAAGCGGCAGGCGGCCCTCCACCGCGCAGGCCTGCGGTCCCCTAGGGTGCCAACGGCCGGGTTGCGCGGCAGACCCCAGGGGACAACCCCGGTCGTGCCCTGGACTCGCCGAGGAAGCGTTGCTGACCTGCGGTAACGGCCGCAACGGTGGCTGGTGTGGATATCCTCTCCGTCGCCGCGACACCGGTGCTGGCCTACGTGGTGGTGGCCGGGCTGGTGGCGCTGGACGCCGGTTTCCCGGCCATCCCGTCCGATGCGGCCGTGGTGTCGGCCGGGGCGCTGGCGGGCGCCGGTCATCTCGACGCGTGGTGGGCCGTCGTGGCGGTCGTCGCTGGAGCCATGAGCGGCGATCACCTGGTGTACGCCCTCGGGCGGCACCGGCTTCCGGACATGCTGGCGAGGTCGCGGCTCGGCCGCCGGCTGCGCGCGACCGCCCTGCGGGCCGTCGACCGGATGGGCAACATGAGCCCGGGCGCGCTCGCCATGGGCCGGTTCGTGCCGTTCGGCAGGACCGCGAGCGCGGCCGCAGCCGGGCTGGCGGGCGTCGCGCCCCGCCACTATCTGTGGATCAGCCTGCTCGGCGCGTCCGCGTGGGCGCTGTGGACGGTCGGCCTGGGCTACTTCGCGGCGGCAGCCGCCGGTGGCCCGGCGTGGCAACAGATCGCCGCCGGTACCGGCGTGGGCCTGGCCGCCGCTCTCGCCATGGCAGGGGTGAGCCATGTGCTGACCCGTCGACGGCGCCGCGCCACCCGTTTGATCACGTGAAGCAGGTCGGCCGGCGCCGCGG
>JBMCTR010000415.1:0-2656 GCA_048622955.1 Actinomycetota bacterium | reverse complement strand
TCCGGGGAGCGCCACCCGGCGTCCGCGGTCGGCAACGGGCACGCCTCGGTCATGGCGACACGGCACCGCGCAGCAGTTGCCGGGCCATGACGAGCCGCTGGATCTGGTTGGTGCCCTCGTAGATCTGGGTGATCTTCGCGTCGCGCATCATCCGCTCCACCGGGTAGTCCCGAGTGTAGCCGTACCCGCCGAACAGCTGGACCGCGTCCGTCGTGATCTCCATCGCGGCGTCGGACGCGTAGCACTTGGCCGCGGCGCCGAGGAACGACAGCGACTCCTCGTCCCGCTCGCTGGCCGCAGCGGCCCGGTAGACCAGCTGCCGGGCCGCTTCGAGCTTCATCGCCATGTCGGCGAGCATGAACTGCACGCCCTGGAAGTCCGCGATCGGCTGGCCGAACTGCTGGCGCTCCTTGACGTACGCGGTGGCCGCCTCCAGCGCACCGGCGGCGATGCCGACGGCCTGGGCGCCGATCGTCACGCGGGTGTGGTCCAGCGTCCGCAGTGCGATCTTCAGGCCGTCGCCGGGCTCGCCCACGACGCGGTCGCCGGGTATCCGGCACTGCTCGAAGTAGATCTCCCGCGTCGGCGAGCCCTTGATGCCGAGCTTGCGCTCCGGGGTGCCGACCGAGAAGCCCGGGTCGGACGCCTCCACGACGAACGCCGTCACCCCGCGGCCGCGCGGCGCGTCCGGGTCGGTCACGGCCATCACCGTGTAGTACGACGACTCGCCCGCGTTGGTGATCCACGACTTCTGCCCGTTCAGCACCCAGTCGTCGCCGTCGCGGGTAGCCCGCGCCGTCATGGACGCGGTGTCCGAGCCGGCCTCCCGCTCGGACAGCCCGTACGAGAACATCGCCTCGCCGCGGGCGACGGGCGGCAGGTAGCGCTGCTTGAGGTCCGGCGAGCCGGCGAGCAGGAGAGGCACCGTCCCGAGCTTGTTCACCGCCGGGACGAGGGATGACGCGGCGCAGGCGCGGGCGACCTCCTCGATGACGATGCAGGTGGCCAGGGCGTCGGCGCCGGCGCCGCCGTACTGCTCCGGGATGTGCGGCGCGTGGAAGTCGGCCGCCCGCAGCGCCTCGTAGGACGCCTTCGGGAAGGTCGACGTCTCGTCCGCCTCGGCGGCGTGCGGAGCGACTTTGTCCGTGCACACCGCCCGCGCTGCCTCCCGGACGGCCTCGTGCTCGTCGGAGAGGCGATACAGGTCGAAGTCCGGGTTCATGGTCACCGATACTAGGACGTCCAAGGTGTTGCGGCGGCAGAGCGGGTCGATACGCTCGTCCGGAAGCCGTTGCGGGAAAGGGGCGGACGTGCGCATCTCCGTTGTCGGTACGGGCTACCTCGGGGCCGTCCACGCGGTCGGCATGGCCGAGTTGGGGCACACCGTCGTGGGCGTCGACGTGGACGCCGCCAAGGTCGAGTCGCTGCGCGGCGGCCGCGCGACGATCTACGAGCCCGACCTGGACGACCGGCTGGCCAAGTTCGCCGGGTCCGACCTGCTGCATTTCACCACGGACTTCGCCGAGGTCGCGGACGCCGACGTGCACTTCATCTGCGTCGGGACGCCGCAGCGCAACGACGGCCTCGGGGCGGACATGACGTACGTCGAGCAGGCGGTCGAGATGCTCGCCCCGCATCTGCAAGGCAGCTGCCTGGTGGTCGGGAAGTCGACCGTCCCCGTGGGGACGGCCGAGCGGCTGGCCGACTCGCTGGTCAAGCTGTCCCCGGCGGGCGCGGACGTCGAGCTCGCGTGGAACCCGGAGTTCCTGCGCGAGGGGTACGCGATCCAGGACACCGTGCGGCCGGACCGGTTGGTGTTCGGTGTGACCTCGCCGGAGGCCGAGGCCGTGCTGCGGGAGGTCTACGCGGACGTCATCGCGTCCGGCGTCCCGGTGGTGGTGACCGACCTGGCGACGGCGGAACTGGTCAAGGTGGCGGCGAACTCGTTCCTGGCCACGAAGATCTCGTTCGTGAACGCGATGGCCGAGCTCTGCGAGGTGACCGGGGCGGACGTGACGAAGCTGGCCGACGCGGTGGGCCACGACGACCGGATCGGGCGCAAGTTCCTCAACGCCGGGTTGGGGTTCGGGGGCGGCTGCCTGCCCAAGGACATCCGGGCGTTCATGGCCCGGGCCGGTGAGCTCGGCGCGTCCCACGCGCTGACGTTCCTGGCCGAGGTGGACGCGATCAACCTGCGGCGGCGCGAGCGCGTGGCGGAGATCGCCAAGGAGGTCGTCGGCGGGTCGCTGATCGGCAAGCGGATCGCCGTCCTGGGTGCGGCGTTCAAGCCCCACTCGGACGACGTGCGGGACTCGCCGGCGCTGAACGTCGCCGGACGGCTGCAACTGCAGGGTGGTCACGTCGCGGTGTACGACCCGAAGGCGGCGGAGAACGCCCGCAAGGTGTTCCCGACGCTCGAGTACGCGGACTCGGCGTTCGACGCGTGCCGGAAGGCGGACGCCGTGCTGCACCTGACGGAGTGGCCCGAGTTCCGCCGGATCGACCCGGGCGAACTGGGGGAGGTCGTGTCGCGGCGGCACCTGGTGGACGGCCGCAACTGCCTCGACGTGCAGTTGTGGCGCTCCGCCGGCTGGACGTACCGCGGCCTCGGCCGCCCCTGACCCGCCGGCGTCGGTTCGATCACGTTCGGCAGGGC
>JBMCTR010000414.1:0-2657 GCA_048622955.1 Actinomycetota bacterium | reverse complement strand
CCGCCCGCGCCCGCGGCCGGGCTGCTGTCCGGCGTCGCCCCTGTGGCAGCGGCCGAACTGGGCCGGGTCGAGCAGGCAAGCGTCGCCGTCGTGACGCTGGTGCTCCCGGCGACGGCGTTTCCCCGGCCGCCGGAGTTCTCCGGCTTCCTCGTCCCGCCGGTCGAGGGGCGCACGGTCAAGGCCGTGACGTTCTCGTCGGTGAAGTGGCCGTGGCTCGCCGAGTTGGCGGGCGGGCCGGTCGTGCTCCGCGCCTCCGTCGGCCGCCATCGAGAGGTCGCCGACCTGCAGCGCACGGACGACGACCTGGTGCGCGCCGTGCTCGGTGATCTGAGGGACATGCTCGGCGTCACGTCCGACCCGGTGGACGCTCGGGTCAGCCGGTGGGGCGGCGCGCTGCCGCAGTACGCGGTCGGGCACACCGAGCGGATGGCCCGGGTGCGCGAGGCCGTGGACGACACGCCCGGTCTCGCGGTGTGCGGCGCCACGTACGACGGCGTCGGCGTCGCGGCATGTGTCGCCGGCGCGCGGCGGGCGGCCACGCGGGTCCTCGACGCGGTCGGCTAGCGGCCGCTGTGCGACTATCGGAGACATGACCGAGACGCCGAGCCGTCCCAACGCTCGAGAGCTCAACCAGGTGATCCGCTACACCATGTGGTCGGTGTTCCGGACGCGCGGCCCGATCGACACCGCACTGCGCGAGCCGCTCGCCGAAGAGGTGGAGGAGCTGTTCGCCGAGCTTGCCGCCAAGGACCTCACGGTGCGCGGGACCTACGACCTGGCCGGCATGCGGGCCGATGCGGACCTGATGATCTGGTGGCACGCCCCGGAGGCCGACGACCTGCAGCACGCCTACCAGCGGTTCCGCCGGACCGGCCTGGGCAAGCGACTCGACCCGGTGTGGTCGCAGGCGGCGCTGCACCGTCCGGCCGAGTTCAACAAGGCTCACGTGCCCGCGTTCCTCGCGGGGGAGGAGCCGCGGGCGTACGTGTGCGTCTACCCGTTCGTGCGGTCCTACGAGTGGTACCTGCTGCCGGACGAGGAGCGGCGCGACATGCTCGCCGAGCACGGCATGATGGCCCGCGAGTACCCGGACGTGCGGGCCAACACGGTCGCCGCGTTCGCCCTCGGGGACTACGAGTGGATGCTCGCCTTCGAGGCCGACGAGCTGCACCGGATCGTCGACCTGATGCGCCACCTGCGGGGGTCGGCGGCGCGCCGGCACGTCCGCGAGGAGGTCCCGTTCTACACGGGACGGCGCCGTCCGTTGCCCGAACTGGTGGCCGCCCTGCCCTGACCGCTGAACCGCCGCTCCCGCCGGTACGTAGCCTGCCATAAGGGGCAGGTTCGCGACGGCGGGTGAGGCACCATGAGGGCGATCGGCCGGGCCGCGTGCGCAGTGCTCGCAGCCGCCGCCTGCGGATGCACCGGTCCGTTCGCCGGCACGGGCGCCGATTCCGTGAACCGGCTGGTCTTCGTCGACCTCGAGGGCCGCGTCGTGACGGCGGCACCGGACGGCTCGGAGCCGACCGTGGTCAGCGCGGACGGCGAGGCCGGGTTCCAGCCCGTCTGGTCGCCGGACGGCGGCCACGTCGCCTACGTGGCCCAGGGCGGCGGCGTGTCCGTCGCGGACCTCGACACCGGATCCCTGCTGCAGGTGACCACCGACGTGCAGCCGTTCTACCTGCACTGGTCGCCCGGCGGGGAGCGCATCGCCGCGCTGCGCAACTCGGCGGAGGGGATCGCGCTGGAACTCGTCGAGGTGGCCTCGGACGGGCTGGACACCGAGGTGGTGGACACCGGCCAGCCGTACTACTTCTCCTGGCAACCGGACGGAGACCGGCTCGTGGTGCACGTCGGGGCCGACCGGCTCGACCTGCTGGACCCGTCGGGCGAGACCGAGGAGCTCGGGGTGCCGCCGGGGACGTTCCAAGCGCCGCACTGGGCCGAGCCCGGCATCGTCGCGACCACGTCGGGTGACGGCGGCGAGGAGTTGGTGCTGGTGGGGGAGGACGGCGACGTGGAGGTGCTCGCCGAGCACTCCGGCCTGGTCACCTTCGCGGTGGACCCCACCGGGCAGCGCGTGGCGGTGCAGTCGCTCGGCCCGGGCCAGGGGAGCGCCGACGACGACGGCGGCATCACCACGACGGCCCTCGGAGCAGGCGGTGCGGCCGACGAGTTGGCCGCGAACCGGCTGAGCGTGGTGGATCTGGACTCCGGGGAGGTGGGTACCGTCACCTCGGAGCCGGCGGTGGCGTACTTCTGGAGCCCCGACGGCGAGCGGCTGCTGGTCCTCGAGCTCGCCTCGCCGCGCGAGCTGCAGTGGTCGGTCTGGAGCGACGGGGACCTGGCCGACGGGCCGTCGTTCGCGCCTCCGGCGTCCTGGGTGCGGACGTTCCTGCCGTTCTACGACCAGTACGCCCGCAGCATGACGCTGTGGTCCCCGGACGGCTCCGCGTTCGCCTTCCCCGGCAGGGTGGGCGGCGACGAGGGCATCTGGGTCCACGAGGTGGGTGACGGCACGACCTCGAAGGTCGCCGACGGCACCTGGGTGGCCTGGTCGCACCAGTGACCAGGCCACCCGGGTGCCGGCGCGCGCCTGCGCTACGGGTCGCGGCGCATCGGCACGTGCGGGATCCCGTCCTCGACGAACTCGGGCC
>JBMCTR010000413.1:0-2671 GCA_048622955.1 Actinomycetota bacterium | reverse complement strand
CGGATCGGGGACGAGATGGTGGGCGTGGCCGCCGTCCTGCTCGTCCTGGAGCGCACCGCGAGCCCCCGGCTTGCGGGCGCCGTGGTCGGTGCGTACCTGGTGCCGACGGTGCTGAGCGGGCCGGTCCTCGGCGCGTGGCTGGACCGCACGCGCTTCCGGCGAGCGGCGCTGGCGGCCAACCAGGTCCTCCTGGCGGCGGTGATGTCGGCGATGGTGGTGGCCGTCGGCAGCGCACCCGGCTGGACCGTTCTCGCGCTCGCCTCGCTCGTTGGGCTCTCGGTGCCGATGACTAGTGGCGGATTCACGAGCCTCCTGCCGCGGTTCGTGCCTGCCGACGTGCTCGGCCGCGCCCACGCCCTCGAGGGCGTCAGCTTCAACGCCTCGGCGATTCTCGGGCCGGCGGTCGCCGCGACCGTGGCGGTGGCGGTCTCGCCGGCTGCCGCGGTGTTGACGATCGCCGGGTTCGCGTCGCTCAGCCTGGCAGCGTTGCTGGGCGTTCCGCGCACGACCTGCCGCGGCACGGGCCGGCAGCGGGGCATCGTCCGTGCGGTGCGCGAAGGCGTCGCTCATCTGGCGCGGACACCGGAGTTGCGCAGCGTCACACTCGCGACGTCCTTGGCGTTCGTGGGCGTCGGCATGCTCACCGTCGCCCTCCCGCTGCGTGCCGAAGAGCTCGCCGGCGACGCCGCGCTGGGCGGCTACGTCTGGGCCGCGATCGAGGCGGGTGCGGTCGTGGGTGCATTGGCGTGGGGCCGGTGGCATGCCCTGTGGCGACCCGAGCGGGTGGTGCTGGCCGCTCTGACCGGCTACGGAGCGGTCATGCTGAGTTGGCCGGTTGCTCCGGCGCTCGCGCTGCTGATCGTGCTCGCGGCCGTGGCCGGCCTGGCAGGCGGCGCCGGTATGCCCGCGCTGTTCACCGCAAGGCAGCGCTACACGCCGCCCGAGCTGTACGGGCAGCTGAGCACGACCGGCGCGAGCCTCAAGCTCGGCGCGTTCGCGGCGGGCGCCGCGCTCGGCGGGCAACTCGTTCCCGCTGTCGGAGCGAGCGCAGTGCTGCTCGCAGCCGCGGTGATCCAGCTGGCGGCGGCCGGGTCGGGCCAGCTCGCAGCCGGACCACCGCGACGCCGCGCTACAGGACCCGGCTGCCGTACATCTCCCCGAGCGGATCGGCGATCAGCTCGACCCGTGCACCGTCCGGGTCCCTGAAGTAGATCGACGAGCCGCTCTCGAGGAGGTACTCGATGCCCTCCTCGTCGAGGCGCTGCTTGGCCCGCTCCCACTTCTCCGGCTCCACCGAGATCGCGATGTGGTGCAGCCCTCCCAGGACCTCCGCGTACGGACCGAGGTCCAGCCCGGGGAAGTCGAAGAAGGCCAGCAGGTTGCCGTTCCCGATGTCGAAGAAGAAGTGGTTCGAGCCCCGGTAGTCCCTGTTCTCGAATATCTCGGTGAGCGGGAAGCCGAGGATGTCCTGGTAGAACCGGACGGTGCGCTCCACGTCGGACGACAGCAGCGCCACGTGGTGCACCCCGCGGGCGGAGCTCGAGGGGCGCTCCTCGGCAAGGTAGCGGTCACGGATCCGCTGCCGCTCGGCCTCGATCCGCTCCAGGTCGATGGCGGCCATTCGCACCTCCTCGTCAGATCCGGAAGAACAGGTTGCAGAAGCGGTTCAGCGCGTCCCTGTCGCCCCGGAAGGTACCCGCGTTGGTACGACCGTACGCGGTGAGCACGAAGCTCGCCGGGTCGAACTCGATGACGTCGTCGACACCGTCGAGGGTGCCGGGCGTGAACGTGATCCCGTCCCCGCTGACGTCGGTCCGCGTGTCACCGGCGTTCGCGCCCGACGTGATCCGGATGCCCAGGCTGAACGGCGGCACGCCGGAGACGTCGCAGGTGGACTGCCACAGGATGAAGCACAGCGGGACCAGCAGGTCGGCGGCCTCGCCGTCCAGCCCGTGGCCGTTGCCCGAGCCCTCGCGGATGTCCCAGGAGTGGATCGCGTAGTCCACCACCTGGAAGATCGGGTAGAACGCGGCCGGCAGCGGGCCCATGTACTTGTGGGGGACCATCAGGCTCGACCATTCCTCGTCGCTGAGCTCGGCGGCGAGTCCCAGCATGCGGTCGCGGTCCGCACGGAGCCGGTCCAGCAGCTCGCGCTGGGGGACGCTGCGCAGTTCGAGCGCGCCCTCGTTGACGTACTTGGCCATGTCGGTCAGGCCCAGCGGGTCCGGCACCGTGCCGTTGCCGCGGGCGGCGTCGAACGACCGGAAGTAGCTCTCGGTGGTGTCGACGAGGTGGCCGATCACGTCCCGCACCTGCCAGTGCCCTGCCCCGGTGGGCGCCTCCCACGCCGTGGGGTCGTCCGCAAGCGCCAGCATCGCATCGGACTCGCGGCGCCAGACCCGGTCGATGTTCGCCCTGCTGGCCGGTTCCATGAAGTTCCAGCTCATCGTTTCTCTCCTTCCGATGTGGTGTCGGGGTGGTAGGCCCGGTCCAGCAGGCTGCGGAACCAGGATGCGTCGTGGACGGCGAGGGTTTCCGCTGCCTCGTGCGCGGCGTCGTCGAGCTGGTCGGGCGGCAGTCCGAGCGCCGCGAGGCCGGTCGGCGCCCCGGCCGCACGCGCGAGCCCTTGCAGCGCCGCGCCGACGACGGCGGGATCCGCGCTGTCCAGCCC
>JBMCTR010000412.1:0-2672 GCA_048622955.1 Actinomycetota bacterium | reverse complement strand
GGCCCGGCATGCTGCGACCGGGGATCCCACGGACCGCGGGTGTAGTCGGTCGCCTCGAACCGGTCCTCCGCCACCTGCTTGTAGAACGACACCGCCGTGTCCCCTACACGCGTGGAGTGCTGGCCGCCACGGCAGCGCGTAGCTGGTCGCGGGTCACCCGGATGACGTCCCCCGGCCGCCCGCTGCTGCACAGGGCGGTCAAGGCATGGCGCAGCCGGACCTGCGACAGGTCCGAGGGCAGCTCCTCGCAGAAGGCGACCACCTGCGGCTGCGCCAGCCCGCCGATCGTCTCGCGCACGTGCACGCGCAGGTCGGCCGCCAGCTGCTGCAGCGGTGGGGCCCCGCTGCCGGCTGCCGACGTGTCCAGCACGACACACGCGGCGACGGCCTGCCCGCTGCGCCGGTCGGCGCGGGCCACCACCTCCGCGGCGGCCACGTACGGATGCTCCTCCAGCACGTCGCGCACCTCACCGGCGGAGACGAGCTGGCCGGAGACACTCAGGACCGGGTCGATCCGCCCGAGCACGCTGATCGTGCCGTCCGTCTCCCGCCGGGCGAGGTCTCCCGTCGCGTAGTAGCCGGGACGGCGCCAGTAGCGCCCGGCGTCGTGATGCTGCAGATGAAGGAACGACGCCGGCCAGGGGTGGCAGAGCACGAGCTCCCCGACCTCGCCGAGCCCGACCGGCGTGCCGTCGTCCGCCAGCACGTCCAGCCCCGGGTCCGGCACCGGCGGGTCCGGCGGCGGGGCGACGGCGACGATGCCGCCCAGCTCGGTCTGCCCCCAGCCGTCCCTGAGCAGCGCCTGTCCCCGGCCCACCTCGTCTCGCAGCCACACCCGCGTGTCATCGTCGAGCGGCTCCCCTGCGTGCACGATGAGCCGGAGCGAGTCGAGCTTGGCGACCGACGGCGGGCTGTCCTCCCACTGGCGGAGGCTGCGCAGCACGGACGGCGTCGTGACCAGGGCATTGACGTCGTAGCGATCGATGATCTGCCAGGCACGGGCGTGCGTCGGGGTGTCCAGGGTGCCCTCGAAGGCGACGCTGGTGGCGCCGACGGCGAGCGCGCCGTACACCCCGTGGGTCTGACCTGCAAGCCAGCCGATGTCGACCGCGCACCAGAAGACGTCATCGACGCTCGTCGACAGGCCGCGGTGGATTGCCGACGCATGGACGAGCAGGCCCGCGGCCCGGTGGACGACGCGGGTGGGCCGGCCGCGCCGGTTCGCCAGGTGGATCACGAGCAGCGGGTCATCGGCGGGGTGGGGTTCCGCCGGTTGGTCCGTGGTCTCGACCTCGGCCATCAGCTCGTCGTACCAGCGGTCGCCCTCGTACCACGCCACGTCGATGCCGGTGCGCCGGACCACGACGGTGTGCTGGCTGCCGCTCGTTGCCGCCAGAGCCTCGTCCGCCCGGGCCTTGAGCGGCAGTACGACGCCGTGCCGCCAGCCGCCGTCCTGGGTGACGAGCACCTTCGGCTCGAGATCACCGAGGCGGTCGGCGAGCGCCTCGGCCGGCAGCGCGGTGAACAGCACGCAATGCACGGCACCGAGCCGCGCGCAGGCCAGCATCGCCACGATGGCCTCCGGCACCATCCCGAGGTACAGCGCGACGCGATCGCCGCGGCCCACGCCGAGCCGTGCCAGGACGGCGCTGAACTTCGCGACCTCGGCGTGCAGCTCGCGGTAGGTCAGCGCGCGACGGTCGCCCGGCTCACCCTCCCAGTGGAAGGCCACCCGGTCGCCCCGTTCGGCGAGGTGACGGTCCAGGCAGTTGGCCGCCACGTTGAGCGTCCCGCCGGGGAACCAGTGGCCGTACGGCTCCGGCCCGGATTCGTACAGCCCTCGGGGCGCGCTCGCCCACTCGAGGGACCCGCCCTCGGCCGCCCACGCCTCGAGGGCCCGCTCCCGCCCCGGGCTTGCGCCGGACCCGGTGCTCCCGCCGGCCCGCCACCTAGTCACCGTCCACCAGCCTTCTGCCAAGCGTGGCCATCTGCTGCAGTTCGGACCCGACCTCCTCGACGAGTTGATCCCGGCTGAACGTCGGCGGCCCGCCGATGGCGGCGAGCGCGGCTGCGGCACTTCCGTTCGACCGCAGGATAGGCACGGCCACTTCGACCTGGCCACGCAGGCCCTTGACCGCCCCGTCCAGCAACTCCGCCTGGGACCACGCCTCCAGGGACGACAGCGAGGGAGGATCGTCCAGCCCGCCGTCCAGATACCGCTTCCAGGCGGCGGGGCCGGCACGGGCGAGCAGCAGCCGCCCGGCGGCGCTGTGATGCGCGGGGCTGCTCCTGGCCAGCCGCTGGACGGTGCCTGCCGCCGCGGCGCCTTCGATGCTTTCGACGTGGACGACCGTGTCACGGACGAGGATCGCGACGATCACGGTCACCGACGTCCGGTTGCGGAGGTCCACGAGGTACGGCCGCAGCTGCTGGAGCAGCGGCAACCGGTCCAGGTAGCGCTCCGAGAGCCGGACGAGCTCCGGGCCCAGGCTGTACCGCGACGAGACGGGGTCCTGCTCCACGAGGTCGGCCGCCACCAGGCTGCGCAGCAGGCGGTGGACGGTCGGCAGGGACAGGCCGGACCGTTCCGCGAGATCGCTGAGCTGCTGGTACGCCGGGCCGTTGCTCAGCAGCTCGAGCAGGGCCGCGGCGTTGCGGACCGTCCCGAGGGT
>JBMCTR010000411.1:0-2673 GCA_048622955.1 Actinomycetota bacterium | reverse complement strand
TTCGTGGTCGGCAACGCCACCCAGGCCGCACACTTCTACCAGTCCGCCTTCGGCATGGAGCTGGTGGCGTACTCGGGGCCGGAGACCGGCAACCGGGACCACAAGGCGTACGTCCTGCGCAGCGGATCGGCACGGTTCGTGCTGCAGGGCGGTGTCGCCCCGGACAGCCCGCTGTTGGACCATCACCGGCGGCACGGCGACGGCGTCGTGGACCTGGCCCTCGAGGTGCCGGACGTGGACAAGTGCGTCGAGCATGCGCGGAGGGTCGGCGCCACCGTCCTGGACGAGCCGCACGAGGTTTCCGACGAGCACGGGACCGTCCGGCTGGCCGCGATCGCGACGTACGGCGAGACCCGGCACACCCTGGTCGACCGGTCGCGGTACCGCGGCCCGTACCTGCCGGGCTACGTCCCGCGGACCTCGTCCTACGTCAAGCGCGAGGGGGCGCCGAAGCGGCTGTTCCAGGCCGTCGACCACTGCGTGGGCAACGTCGAGCTCGGGAAGATGGACGAGTGGGTGGCCTTCTACAACAAGGTCATGAACTTCGTGAACATGGCCGAGTTCGTCGGCGACGACATCGCGACCGAGTACTCCGCGCTGATGTCCAAGGTGGTCTCGAACGGCAACCACCGGGTGAAGTTCCCGCTCAACGAGCCCGCCGTCGGCAAGAAGCGCTCGCAGATCGACGAGTTCCTCGACTTCTACGGCAGCGCCGGATGCCAGCACATTGCGCTGGCCACCAACGACATCCTGCGCACCGTGGACGCGATGCGCGCCGAGGGTGTGGAGTTCCTGCCGACGCCGGATGTGTACTACGAGGACCCTGAGTTGCGGGCCCGGATCGGGACCGTGCGGGTACCGATCGAGGAGTTGAAGAAGCGGGGGATCCTCGTCGACCGGGACGAGGACGGTTACCTGCTGCAGATCTTCACCAGGCCGATCGGCGACCGTCCGACGGTGTTCTTCGAGTTGATCGAGCGGCACGGCTCGCTGGGCTTCGGCAAGGGCAACTTCAAGGCGCTGTTCGAGGCGATCGAGCGGGAGCAGGCCCGCCGCGGCAACCTCTGACCGGCGGTTCGCGGACACCTCGCGCTGCGAATTGTCAGGGCAGGCACCGTCCGCGACGCTGGTCGGCGACTTGTCAGGCCTGGCAGGTCACCCGGTTCCCCCGACGGGGTCCTGTCAGGCCTGACAACCCGGAAAGGGCGAGGCTACGGTGGCGGTATGGCCGATGTCGTGACGGCCCTGCGGGCGGGGATCCCGGACGGGTCGGTGCTCGACGACCCGGACCGGATGGACTCGTACCGGTATGACAGGGCGCTGTTCTGCCCCGCCGGCATGCCGGCCGCCGTCGTGCTCGCCCGCGAGCGCGCTCATGTGGAGCACACGCTGCGGGTGGCCAGTGAACTCGGCGTCCCGGTTGTCCCGCAGGGCGCGCGAAGCGGTCTGTCCGGGGCGGCCAACGCCATCGACGGCTGCATCGTCCTCTCGCTCGAGAAGATGGACCGCATCGTCGAGATAGACCCGGCCAACCGGATCGCGGTGGTCGAGCCGGGCGTGATGAACGCGACCTTCTCCCACGCTGTCGGCGAGTACGGCCTGTACTACCCGCCCGACCCGTCGAGCTGGGAGTTCTGCTCGATCGGCGGCAATCTTTCGACGAACTCGGGCGGCCTGTGCTGCGTGAAGTACGGCGTCACCGCCGACTACGTGCGTGCGCTGGAGGTCGTGCTGGCTTCCGGGGAGGTGGTGCGGCCCGGGCGCCGTACCGTCAAGGGTGTCGCCGGCTACGACCTGGCGAAGCTGTTCGTCGGCAGCGAGGGAACCCTCGGTGTGATCACGCAGGCCACGCTCGCGCTGCGCCCGAAGTCGCAGCGGCCGCACACGGTGGCCGCGCTGTTCGACGCGCCGGCGTCGGCCGCGCGGGCGGTCTCGGCCGTGGTGGGCGCGGGTCTGGTGCCGAGCCTGCTCGAGATCATGGACGCGACGACGATCCGCGTCGTCAACGAGTGGAAGCGGATGGACCTGCCCGAGGACGCCGGCGCCATGGTGCTCGCCCAGTCCGACGTCGGCGGTCCCGCCGGAGCCGCCGAGATCGGCGAGATCTCCCGGCTGTGCGGCGAGGCGGGTGCGACGGACGTCGTCGAGGCCTCCGACCCGGAGGAGGGAGAACTGCTGCTCGGCGCTCGCCGGCTGGCCCTGCTCGCGCTGGAGCGGGTGTCCGGCACGACGATGATCGACGACGTCTGCGTGCCGCTGAGCCGGCTCGCCGAGCTCTTCGAGGGCGTGGACAAGATCTCCGCACACCACGATGTGACGATCGGCGTCGTCGGCCACGCCGGTGACGGCAACATGCACCCCACGGTCTGCTTCGACGCGGCGGACGAGGACGAGGCGTCCCGCGCGCACGCGGCGTTCGGTGCGGTCATGGACCTCGGGCTGGAGCTGGGCGGCACGATCACCGGGGAGCACGGCGTCGGCGTGCTGAAGAAGGAGTGGCTCGCCCGCGAGATCGGCCCGGTGGGCGTCCGGCTGCACCGCGACATCAAGCGGGTGCTCGACCCGCAGGGCATCCTCAACCCGGGCAAGGTCTTCGACTGAGCCCACAGTCCCATTGATCACGTGAAGGGGGTTGGCCGGCACCGCGGTAGGCGCGTGCGCCTACCGTGGTGC
>JBMCTR010000410.1:0-2679 GCA_048622955.1 Actinomycetota bacterium | reverse complement strand
GCTGCAGGGCACCCGGCCGGGGCGGCTGGTGGCGTACCGCTGCCCCGCGGCCGGTCACGAGGGAGGTCCGCGCTGGTCAGAGGACGAGCACGAGGTCGACCGCTGGTGCCGGCTGGTGACGGACGCCGGGGGCCGGTGCGGGCGCGACGACCTCCGGCTACCCCGGCTCGGGTCGCCGCACGACTGCGTCGTCATCCATCCCGGCGCCGCGTCCGCCTCCCGGCGCTGGCCGGTGGACCGCTGGCGATCGGTGGCGGCGGCTCTGGCCGTGCGCGGCGTGCCGATCGTGGTGACCGGCACGCGGGACGAGCGGGCGACCTGCGCACACGTGGCCGGCGCGCACTCCGGCGTGCGGGATCTGTCCGGCAAGCTCTCGCTGCCGGCGCTCGCCGACCTGGTCGCCGGAGCGCCGCTGCTGGTCAGCGGCGACACCGGGCCCGCTCACCTGGCCACGGCGTACGGCACGCCGTCGGTGCTGCTGTTCGGGCCCGTACCGCCGGACCGCTGGGGCCCGGTCATCGACCCCGAGCGTCATGTGGTGCTGTGGCGCCCGGACGTCGCGGCACCCCACGGCGGCGACCCGCACGGGGCCGCACTGGACTCGGCCCTCGCCGCGATCACCGTCGACGACGTGCTCGGCGGCATCGACGCGGTGCTGCCCTCCCGCCTTGCCCCGAGCCGGCGAAGCTAGGCGGGTGATTCCTCATCCGGCATCGGCTGTGACGGCTTGATCACGACAATGTTTCGAGGGCAGTCGTGATCATTTCTGGGTAGTGAGCTTCCCCACTGTGCCGGTCGTGGCGGTAGTGGGGTTCCCCACTGTCGCCTTGCGGAGCAGTGTGGAAGCTCACTGCTGCGGCCTGGACCGCGATGTGGAAGCTCAGTGTGCGGCCTCTACGGCAGCGTGGAAGCTCACTGCTCCCCGGCGCACCGGCGAAGCTAGGCGGTCCGCTGGAGGGCGCCTTCGAACCAGGCGGCGGTCCGGGCGAGCCCGGTCGCCCAGTCCACCCGGGGGCTCCAGCCGAGCACGGACTCGGCGAGCGTGGTGTCCGGCCGCCGCACGCCAGGGTCGTCGACGGGACGGTCGACGAACTCGATCGGAGACGTGGAGCCGGTGGCCGTGCGGACGTCCTCCGCGATCTGCAGCACGGTGAGCTCCGTGGGGTTGCCGAGGTTCATCGGGCCCGGGTGGCCGCTGGCGGCGAGATCGAGGATGCCCGCGACCATGTCGCCCACGTAGCAGACCGACCGGGTCTGGCTGCCGTCGCCGGCGACCGTCAGCGGCTCACCGGCGAGGGCCTGCCGCAGGAAGGTCGGGATCGCCCGGCCGTCCTCGGCCCGCATCCGCTCGCCGTAGGTGTTGAAGATCCGCGCGATCGCGGTGTCGACGCCGCTGGTCATCCGGTACGCGGTGGTGAGCGCCTCGGCGTAGCGCTTCGCCTCGTCATAGACGCCGCGGGGCCCGACCGGGTTCACGTGGCCCCAGTAGTCCTCGGGCTGCGGGTGGACCTGCGGGTCGCCGTAGACCTCCGAGGTGGAGGCGAGGACGAACCGCGCGCGCTTCTCCTTCGCCAGGCCCAGCGCGTGCCAGGTGCCGAGGGCACCGACCTTGAGGGTCTCGAGCGGCAGCCGCAGGTAGTCGGTCGGCGACGCCGGCGAGGCGAAGTGCAGCACCAGGTCCACCTCGCCCGGCACGTGAACGAAGTCCACGAGGTCGCACCGCACGCACCGGAACCCGGGCCGGTCCATCAGGTGCCCGACGTTCTCCGGCGCGCCGGTGAGGAAGTTGTCCATGCAGATGACGTGGCAGCCGCGCTCGAGGAGCGCCGTGCACAGGTGGCTGCCGAGGAATCCGGCGCCGCCCGTGACCACTGCCCGGCGGAACGTCCAACTCATCGCCGGCCGGTTACCCCCGTTCGGCGGGAACTCACCCGGCGCCGCGGAGTTGTTCGGACCGGGACCGGGTAGCCCCGGGGCCATGGCTGACGCGGTGACGATCGTCGTGGCGACCCGTAACCGGCGGGACGAGCTCGCCCGCACCCTGCCGCGGCACGAGGCGCCGGTGGTGGTCGTGGACAACGGCTCGTCGGACGGGACCGCGGCGGCCGCTCGCGCCGTGCCGAGCGTCATCGAGGTTGTCGAACTTCGCCGGAACCGCGGAGCGTACGGCCGGACGATCGGCGCGACGCGAGCCCGGACGCCCTATGTGGCGTTCGCGGACGACGACTCCTGGTGGGCGCCGGGCTCGCTCGAGCGGGCGGTCAAGGTGCTGCAGGAGTACCCGCGGCTCGCGGTGCTGGCCGCCCAGGTGCGGGTGATGCCGCAGGACGAGCTGGACCCGCTCTGCCGGTCGATGGCCGAGTCGCCGTTCGGGCGTCCGGACGACCTTCCGGGCAGCGCGGTACTCGGGTTCATGGCCTGTGCAGCGGTCGTGCACCGCGGCGCCTTCCTCGCCGTGGGCGGGTTCGACGACATCGTCCGCTTCCCGGGCGAGGAGGAGCGGGTGGCGCTCGACCTGGCGGCGGCCGGCCTGGGGCTGGCGTACGTTCCCGAGGTCGTCGCGTACCACGAGCCGTCCCCGCGTCGGGAGAACCCCGATCTGCGGGCGGCCCGAGTCACGCGCAGCCGGCTGCTGACCGCGCTGCAGCGGCGGCCGTGGTCGGCGGTGGGGCGGGACGC
>JBMCTR010000409.1:0-2681 GCA_048622955.1 Actinomycetota bacterium | reverse complement strand
GGCCAGATCACGGTGCGCGACCCCGACGCGACCACGGCCCACGACATCTCGCCCGCCGGCCTGAGCCGCCGCGATGCCGGGCAACCGCGGGAGCAGGCGGTCCAGCAGGCCCTCGAGCCGTCCGGCGAGCCGCTCGCGGAACCGGCCGAGCCGAGCCTGGTCCTCCTCGCCCCCGCCGATGGCGTGCCCAGCACCGAGTGGGAAGCCCTGCTCGGCAGCGGGATCCCGCATCTCGCGGCGCGCGTGGTCGAGGTGACCGGGATCGTGGGGCCGCTCGTCGTGCCGGGACGCTCGTCCTGCCTGCGCTGCCACGACCTGCACCGCGCCGACCGCGATCCAGCCTGGCCGAAGGTCGTCGCCCAGGCCGGGCACCGCAGGCCGCGCGTCCCCGCCTGCGACGTCACGCTCGCCGCCGAGGTGGCGGCGCTGGCCGCCCAGCAGGCGCTGGCCTATCTCGACGGGTACCCGACGGCGGTCATCGACGGCACCGTCGAGGTCTCGCTGCCGTACGGGCTGCCGCGGCGGCGCAGTTGGCGACCCCACCCCTCCTGCGGCTGCACCTGGTCCTAACCTGGGCGAGAGGGATACTGGATGGTATGACTGACTTTCCCCGCCGGGCTCTGGCGCGCAGCGCGAGGTTGGCGAGCCTGCCCTTCGGCATCGCCGGGCGCGCGACCGTCGGGCTGGGCAAACGGCTCGGCGGCCAGCCGTCGGAGGCCGTCAGCGCCGAGTTCCAGCAGCGCACGGCCGAGCAGGTCTTCCGGGTGCTCGGCGAGCTGAAGGGCGGCGCGATGAAGTTCGGGCAGGCGCTGTCCGTGTTCGAGGCCGCGCTGCCGGATGACCTGGTCAGCCCGTACCGGGCGACGCTCACCCGGCTGCAGGAGGGCGCGCCGCCGATGCGGGCGGAGGTCGTCCACCAGGTGCTCGCCGACGACCTCGGGGCCGGGTGGCGCAGCAAGTTCCGGGAGTTCGACGACACCCCCGCCGCTGCCGCGTCCATCGGCCAGGTGCACCGGGGGATCTGGGAGGACGGACGCGAGGTCGCCGTCAAGATCCAGTACCCGGGAGCCGGGGATGCGCTGCGCTCCGACCTGCGTCAGCTGACCAGACTCGGCGGCTCGATCGGGTCCGTGATCCCCGGGCTGGACGTCGGCCCGCTGCTCGACGAGCTCACCGACCGGGTCACCGAGGAGCTCGACTACCGGATGGAGGCCGACGCGCAGGACGGCTTCGCGTTCGCGTTCGACGGCGACGAGGAGTTCGCCGTCCCCAAGCTGGTGTACGGCACCGAGCGGGTCCTGGTGTCGGAATGGCTGGACGGCCGCCCACTCTCCGAGGTCATCGCCGCCGGTACCCAGCAGGAGCGCGACAGGGCCGGGCTGCTCTACGTCCGGTTCCTGTTCTCGGGACCGCACCGGGCGGGGTTGCTGCACGCCGACCCGCACCCGGGCAACTACCGGATCACGCCCGACGGCAGGCTCGGCGTCGTCGACTACGGGGCGGTCGCCCGGCTGCCCGAGGGACTGCCGCCGTCCACCGGGCGGCTGATGCGCCAGGCGCTCGAAGGCGACGCCGAGGCGATGCTGGACGGCCTCCGGGACGAGGGGTTCGTCAAGCCGCACATCCGGATCGACCCGGACGAGCTGTACGACTACCTGGCGCCGTTCCTCGAGCCCGCCGCGGTCGAGCGCTTCCGGTTCAACCGGGAGTGGATGCGCGAGCAGTTCGCCCGGATCAACGACCCGCGGCGCCCGGGCTACGCCGTCGGGCTCAAGCTCAACCTGCCGCCGTCCTACCTGCTGATCCACCGCGTCTGGCTGGGCGGGATCGGCGTGCTGTCCCAGCTGGACTGCGAGGCGCCGTTCCGGGCGGAGCTCGAGAACTGGCTTCCCGGCTTCGCCGAGTAGG
The DNA here is from genome assembly GCA_048622955.1 of Actinomycetota bacterium. Classification (GTDB taxonomy): domain Bacteria; phylum Actinomycetota; class Actinomycetes; order Jiangellales; family Jiangellaceae; genus JBMCTR01. Next base: position 773 of record JBMCTR010000409.1, on the reverse strand, counting down.
TGGCACCGGATGGCGCACCAACTGCTCGAGTTGCTGCTGGATGCCGCCGACGGCGTCTTCCCGCCCGCCGACGGGGCCGTCACCGTCGTGCCGGCCCTTGACGGCGGTATGGAGTGCTCGGTGGCCTTCACCGGGCACGCGGTGGTCGCCACCGCCCTCCCGGTTGAGGCCGTGCAGCACCGCTGCGACGGGTTCGGCGGCTCCTTCGCACCGGAGTTCCTGACCTGGCTCGCCGGACCCCGGGGGTGGATCGGCGTGGTGGACGCGACCCTGGTGGCCCGGGGCAAAGGCGGGCCGGCGGCGCTGCCGCAGCGGGACGACCTCGCCGACAACGACCGGGTGCGCCACGCCAGGGCCATCCGGTCCGGCGTCCGGGTCTACGGCGACGAGCGCGGGCTGGTCACCCTCGGCGACGGGCTTGCGGGACGGCGGGAGATGAGCGTCGAGGTGGTCCCGGAGGGCCGCGGAGGCGGCACGGGCCGGTCGCTGCTGGGCGACGCCCTCACCCTGGTGCCGCGGGACGAGCCGGTCTTCGCGGCGGTCTCGCCGGGCAACGCCAGGTCACTGCGGGCGTTCCTGGCCGCGGGGTTCGTCCCCGTCGGCTCCGAGGTGCTCGTCCGGCCCGGGCGGGTCAGCTGAGCCACAGCGGGTCGACCGCGTCGAGGACCGTGGCCGTGGGCACCGGGCCGACCGGCAGCGTGGCCAGCGCGGTCCCCGTGACCGCATGCGCGAGTGCGGTGAGGGCGGCCTCCGCGCCGACGGTGGGGCGGTTG
>JBMCTR010000408.1:0-2694 GCA_048622955.1 Actinomycetota bacterium | reverse complement strand
CTCGAGCTCGAGCTCGGGCAGCTCGGGCGGCAGCCGCGGGTCGAGGCCCAGCACGCCGTCACGCATCCGCAGGCCGGTGTAGCAGCGCTGCAGCAGGTCGATGCTGCCGGCCATGGCACCAAGGTGGATGCCCTCGCTGGCAGTACCGCCCTGCACGTCCCCCACGTCGCTGGCCAGCGCCTCGCAGAAGAACCGCCACGACGTGCTCCGGTCCCGACGGGCGAGCACCCAGGCGTGCACGACGGCGCTGAGGGTCGAGCCGTGGCTCGTCCGAGCGAGATAGTAGTCCACCATCCGGTCGAGGTCCGCCGGCTCGATCTCGTAGCCCAGCGACGCGAGGGTCTCGATCAGCTCGTCCTCGCTGAGGAGGAACAGCAGCATCAGCACGTCCGCCTGCTTCGACGCCTGGTAGCGGTTGACGCTGTCGCCCTCCGCCTCCAGGATCCGGTCCAGCCGGCGGATGTTGCCGTACTCCTTCCGGTACGCCTCCCAGTCCAGTTCGGCGAGGCGTTCGTACCCCTCGAACTGGCTGATGATCCCGTCGTGGAACGGGACGTACAGCCGCGCGCTGACGTCCTCGAACAGCGCCAGTTCCGCGGTCTCGAAGCCGAGCCGCTCGACGACGTCGCGCCGCTGCCGATCGGTCAGCATGGCCAGGCCGTCCAGGGCATGCCGGATGACCCGGGCGGCCATGATGTTGGTGTACGCGTTGTTGTCCACCCCGGGCCTCGGGGCGTCGGGGTAGGCGTCGTGGTACTCGTCGGGTCCCATGACGCCGCAGATCTCGTAGCGGTCCCGCGTGTGGCTGTACTCGGCGAGGCTGCACCAGAAGCGGGCGATCTCGACCAGCATCTCGGCGCCGTACCGTTCCAGGAAAATGAGATCATCGGTGGCGTGCACGTACTGCCACACGTTGTGGGCCACGGCGATGCCCACGTGGCGCTGGAGGCGGGAGTTGTCCGGCACCCACCGGCCGGAGTGCGGATTGAGATGCACCGTCGGGGTCTCGTCCCGGCCGTCGCTGCCGCTCTGCCACGGGTACATCGCGCCGTGGTAGCCCGCTGTCCGCGCCGCGCGGCGCGCCGCGGGCAGCCGCCGCCAGCGGTACATCAACAGTGAATGGGCGATCTCCGGGAAGCGCAGGCTGTAGAACGGGAACACGAACAACTCGTCCCAGAACACGTGCCCCCGGTAGGCCTCGCCGTGCAGCCCGCGCGCCGGCACCCCGACGTCGAGGTCGGCGCTGTGCTCGGACAGCGTCTGGAGCAGGTGGAACATGTGCAGGTTCAGCGACTGCTGCTCGGTGCCGGGCACCGCTATCCGGCACCGCCGCCACAGTCCCGCCCAGGCCAGCATGTGCCGGCGGAAAAGGGTCGGCAAGTCGTCGAGCCCCTCGAGGTGATCTCTGGCGGTCTCCAGGCTCTCCGAGACCGCGTGGTCGAGCGAGGTGAAGATGGTGACGACCTTCTCGACGGTCGCCGACTCGTCCTTCCGGAGGTTCAGCCGGGCGGTCTGCGCCACCCGGCCGTCGGAGCGGTCGAACACCGCGGGCCCGTGTCCGGCTCCGCCGCTAACGGTCAACCTGGCCACTTCCGCGATCCTGATCTTCGACGACGCGGTCTCCACCTGCAACCACATCGTCCGTTCGCCGTCGTCCCCCTCGACGACCGGTCGCAGGTGATCGCCGGCCAGCTCGTGGTACCGGACGACGCCACTGTTCGTCACCCGGCCGTCGAGCCCGCCACGCACATCGAGAGCGCCGGACCAGTTCTCCGCCACGATCGTCATCTCGAGCGCCGCGACGTGCGGATCGTCCATGGAGACGAACCGCCGCTGCGTCATGACGGTCACGCGGCCGTTCTCGTCGCGGAACCGCACCCGCCGGATCAGCACGCCGCGTCGCATGTCGAGTTCCTGCCGATACTCCAGGACCGTCACCCGGTCCAGGTCGAACCACTCGCCGTCGTCGATCCGGAATGTCAGTGGCAACCAGTTGGGTACGTTGACGAGATCCTCGTGAGAGACCGTGCGGCCGGCCACGGTCGAATCCAGCCGGTCGTAGCATCCGGCGATGTAGGTACCGGGATAGTGGACCTTGTCGGCCACGGATTCAGGAGCGGCGCCACGGGTGGCGACGTACCCGTTGCCGAGAGTGCACAACGCTTCGCGGAGACCCTCGCTCCGCGGCTCAATGCTGTCATAGGCCAGCGACCAGTGCTTCATGCTGCTCCGTGGCATCGCGCCCGTCGACCTGGCTCCCACTTTAGATCTCTGTCAGGCGCAGGTCATCACCGCCGGCGTAGGCGTGTATCAGGTCGCTGCGGCTCACGATGCCGGCGAGCCGCCCGTAGTCGTCGACGACCGGCAGCCGCTTGACGCGGTGCCGCTCCATCAACCGGGCGGCGGTGACGGCCGGCTGGTCCCTGCGAACCGTGATGGCCGGCTTCGTCATGATCTCCTCGGCGTTGCCGTCGGTGTACCGGTGGTGCAGCACGTCGGCCTCGGACACGACGCCGAGCACGCGGCAGTCCTTGTCGACCACCGGGACGCCGCTGACCTTGCGCGCATCGAGCAACTCGGCGATCGTTCTCGCCGGTGTCGAGGGCTCGACGGCCGCGACGTCGGCAGTCATGACGTCCGCTACCAGTGTCCGCATCTCCACCACCTCTCTCGTGTCGAGAGTAGGCACGCCCG
>JBMCTR010000407.1:0-2704 GCA_048622955.1 Actinomycetota bacterium | reverse complement strand
GCGCATGCGCCTGCCGCGGCGCCGGCGAACCCCCTTCACGTGATCAATGGGCCGCACGGCCGGGCGGGCACCCACTAGGCTCGTAGCTGTGGCCCATGACACCGTCCTCGTGGTCGACTTCGGCGCGCAGTACGCGCAGTTGATCGCCCGCCGGGTCCGCGAGGCCCGGGTGTACTCCGAGATCGTCCCGCACACGATGCCGCTCGAGGAGATGCTCGCGAAGCGGCCCAAGGCGATCATCCTGTCCGGCGGCCCGGCCAGCGTCTACGCCGACCGCGCGCCCGCAGTCGACCCGAAGCTGTTCGACAGCGGCGTGCCCGCCTTCGGCATCTGCTACGGGTTCCAGGCGATGGCGCAGGCGCTCGGCGGGACCGTGGCGCGCACAGGGCGCTCGGAGTTCGGCCGTACCCCCGTCCACGTCGACCACCCGGGCGCGCTGCTCGCCGGCCTGCCGGCGGACCTCACCGTCTGGATGAGCCACGGTGACGCGGTCACCGCGGCCCCGGAGGGGTTCAGCGTCCTCGCCGGCAGCCCGGGCGCCGCGGTCGCGGCGTTCGAGGACCCCGCCCGGAAGCTGGCCGGCACCCAGTGGCACCCGGAGGTGCTGCACACCGAGCACGGCCAGGCCGTCCTCGAGCACTTCCTCTACGACATCGCGCGGGCGACGCCGAGCTGGACGATGGCCAACATCGTCGACGAGACGGTCGAGGCGCTCCGGGCGCAGATCGGGCGCAAGCGCGTGATCTGCGGGCTGTCGGGGGGCGTCGACTCCGCGGTCGCCGCGGCGCTCGTGCACCGGGCTGTCGGCGATCAGCTCACCTGCGTGTTCGTCGACCACGGCCTGCTGCGCGCCGGCGAGGCCGAGCAGGTCGAGCGCGACTACGTTGCCGCCACGGGGGTGGACCTGCACGTCGTCGAAGCGGCCGGCCAGTTCCTCAAGGCGCTCGACGGCGTCGGCGATCCCGAGCAGAAGCGCAGGATCATCGGCCGGGAGTTCATCCGTACCTTCGAGCAGGCCGCCCGCGACGTGGTGGCGCAGGGCGGCGAGCCGGTCGAGTTCCTCGTCCAGGGCACCCTCTACCCCGACGTCGTCGAGTCCGGCGGCGGCGAGGGCGCGGCCAACATCAAGAGCCACCACAACGTCGGCGGGCTGCCCGACGACCTGCGGTTCTCCCTTGTCGAGCCGCTGCGCACGCTGTTCAAGGACGAGGTCCGCGCCGTCGGCGAGCAACTGGGCCTGCCTTCGGAGATCGTGTGGCGCCACCCGTTCCCCGGACCCGGGCTGGCGATCCGGGTCGTCGGCACCGTCACCGAGGACCGGCTGGACATCCTGCGCCGCGCGGACGCGATCGCCCGCCAGGAGCTGACGGCCGCCGGCCTGGACCGCGACGTCTGGCAGTTCCCTGTCGTGCTGCTCGCCGATGTCCACTCCGTCGGGGTGCAGGGGGACGGCCGCACGTACGGCCACCCCGTCGTGCTGCGCCCGGTCAGCTCCGAGGACGCGATGACCGCCGACTGGTCGCGGCTGCCGTACGAGGTGCTCGAGCGCATCTCCACCCGCATCACCAACGAGGTGCGCGAGATCAACCGCGTCGTGCTGGACATCACGAGCAAGCCGCCGGGCACGATCGAGTGGGAGTGAGCCGGCCACGAGATGGCTGATGCGGGGCTCATCGCCGCGGCAGTCCTCGCGTTCGTTCTCGGCGCGACCCTCAAGGGCGTCACCGGGCTCGGGCTGCCGCCCGTGGCGCTTCCCATCCTGACGCCCCTCGTCGGTGTGGAGCATGCGGTCGCAGTCCTTGCGCTTCCGACCGTTGCGGGGAACGTGTGGCTGACCTGGTCCAACCGCCATGCCCGTCGCGAGATCCCGCTGCTGGGCCTTCTCGCGGGCGGTGCGGCGGCAGGAGGCATCGTCGGTGCGCTGGTGCTGACCACCGCGGACGAGCGCTGGCTCGCGGTCGCGCTGGTCGTCCTCGTGGTCGCGATGGTGATCACGAGGCTCCGGCGCCCCCACTGGCACCTCGGCGGCCGGGCCGCCCGGCTCGGTGCGGCGCCCGTCGGCATCGTCGGCGGGACGCTGCAGGGTGCCACCGGCCTGTCCGCAGCGCTGTTCGGTTCGTGGATCAATGCTCTCGGCGTCACCCGCGATGGCTTCGTGCTGGCGACCTCGCTCGTGCTGCAACTCGCGGCGCTCACGCAGTCGGTGACGCTGCTGGGCGTCGGTGCCTTGAGCGGGGACCGGCTGTGGCAGTCGCTGCTCGGCTGCGCGATCGTGCTCGCGCTCCTCCCGGTTGGCCAGCGGATCGGGCGGCTGCTGCCGCACGCCTGGTTTGACCGGCTGGTCCTGATCGTGTTGCTGGGATCGGTGACGGTGCTGTCGGTGGAGGCGTTCGGAGGGTGGTGATCTCCGGCGGTGGGCGGTGAGAGATCGCCGTGGGTGACGCGTGTGCGATGGTTACCGAGTTGTCATGAGACATACACCGTGCGGTACTGCCGCCGCGCGGCATTCCGCCTAAGGTCGTTCCTTGTGTCACACCCCCTCATCATCGCCCACCGCGGCGCGAGCGGATACCGTCCCGAGCACACCCTTGACGCGTACCGCCTGGCCATCGCGCTGGGCGCCGACTACATCGAGCCCGACCTGGTGATGACGGCCGACGGCGTTCTCGTGGCGCGCCACGAGAACGAGCTGTCGGCGACGACC
>JBMCTR010000406.1:0-2707 GCA_048622955.1 Actinomycetota bacterium | reverse complement strand
GCCGGCGGCAACTTCCTCGACCTCGCCGACAAGTACCACGAGGGGCAGTCCGAGCGGATCGTCGGCGACTTCCTCGGCTCCGAACGCGACCGCTGGGTCGTCGGGACGAAGTACACCCTGGCGACGCACGACGGCGACCCCAACGCGGCGGGCAACTCGCGCAAGAACATGCGGACATCGGTCGAGGCCAGCCTTCGCCGGCTCGGCACCGACCACGTCGACGTGCTGTGGGTGCACGCCTGGGACTATGTCACCCCCGTCGAGGAGGTCATGCGCAGTCTCGACGACCTGATCCGCGCCGGCACGGTGCACTACGCGGCGCTGTCCGACGCACCGGCCTGGCTCGCCGCACAGGCGAACACGCTGGCCGCGCTGCGCGGCTGGAGCCCGTTCGTGGCGCTGCAGTTCGAGTACAGCCTGCTCGAGCGCTCTGCCGAACGGGAACTGCTCCCGGTGGCCGACGCGTTCGGTCTCACGGCCACCGCCTTCGCGCCACTGGCGGCCGGCGTGCTCACCGGCAAGTACACCCGCGGCTCGGGCGGCACGCCGGAGGACAGCAAGCGCGCCGCCGCCAACCAGGAACGGCTCACCGAGCGCAGCCTGCGCATCGCGCGGGAGGTGGACCGGGTCGCCGACGGGATCGAGGCCACGTCCGCCCAGGTGGCGCTCGCCTGGCTGCGGCAACGGGCCGAGCGCGTCGTCCCAATCGTCGGCATCCGGACGCCCGAGCAGCTGACCGACGCCCTCGGGTGTCTGGACGTGGTGCTGCCGGCCGAGCAGCTGCGGCGGCTCGACGAGACCAGCCGGATCGAGCCGGGCGTGCCGTACAACCTGCTGGCCGGCCCGGCCGGTCAGCTGGTGTACGGCGACCTGGAGGACCGGATCGACCTGCCGCGGACGGCGCCGCGGCGGTGGCCGAACTCCGCCGGTTGACCTGCGGCGAACACATCCAGACCCGCGGCTTGACCGATGCGAGTCCCCCGCCTGTCAAGCAGTGCGCGGGGTGGCCTCGTCCAGCTGGAGCGGCACGACGCCGGCCACCCGGACCAGGTCCGCGTCGTGAGCGAGCAGCGCAGCCTCATGGCGGAGCACGACGGAAGCAATCATGCAGTCGATGAGCCCGCGTGGTGTCACACCGGCTTTCCGGCAGTGGCGGTAGATGCTCGCCGCACCGTCGAAGTCGACGACGGGGTCGAACGGCAGCAACTCGCACCTGTTCAACAGCCTCCGCAGGGCTGACTCCCGTTCGTCCGTGCGGGCACCGCTCACAACCTCGGCGATCACTGGTTGGGTCACAGCGAGTTCGCCGTCACGCACGATGAGTTCGCGGATCCGAACGTGGACCGGACTTCCTGTGGCTCGGTCGAATTCGATCCACGCTGACGTGTCTGCGAGGATCACGCGGCCCGACCGCGCGGCGGCTGATCCTCGGGCACGTCACCGATGGAATGCGAACCCTCCATGGCCAGTGCTTCCTCACGAGTCATCGACTCGCCCGCAAGCCGGCGCAGCGCGAGGTCCACCACCTCGGTCTTGGTGCGTAGCCGGTACCGCCGCATGATCGTCTGTACGTAGCTGTCTTCGATCTCGATGTTCGTCCGCACCCGTGCCATACACGTACAATACACCCCCCACCATTGGCGGGCTTGATCTCGGTGGCACACCAGAGGGACCCACTGCGGCGGCTCGGAAACCGGTGCGGAACCAACTGCTCCCAGGACCAGCGCCTATGGTGTGACGGTGGACGCCGACGTGCGCGGCGCGGTCGCCCGGTCGCATTTACGCGACCTGCCACCCGACGTCCTCGAGACCCTGTTCGCGGTCGCCATGCGGCGGCGGGTCCCAGCCGGCGCCGTGACTCATTGGGAGGGCGAGCAGGCGCCCCATCTGGAGCTCGTCGTGTCCGGCCTGGTCCGGGTGCTGGTTGCGGCCCCGGACGGGCGCACCATGACCGTCCGCTACTGCCGTCCCGGCGCCATGATGGGCGCCCTGCTGCTGTTCGGCGAGCACCCGATGCCGGCCAACACCCAGGCGCTGGTCGACACCGAGTTGCTGATCCTGTCGCCGTCCGTCGTGCGCGGTATGGCGAGGCGCGACGTCCGGGTCGCCAACGCCTTCCTCGGCGAGCTCAGCGAACGGGCGGCGAGGTTCATCTACGAGATACACGGCAGCGCGTTCGCCAGCGTCCGGCAGCGGGTGGCACGGCACCTGCTCGACCTCGCGTCCGACCGGATGCCGCTGGACGGCGCTCGTCCACAGCTCACCGTCGCGGTCAGCCAGCGGGAGCTTGCCGATGCCGCGGGGACGGTACGCGAGGTCGTCGTCCGGGTCCTCCGCCAGCTCCGCGAGGAGGGCGTGATCCGCACCACGCGCGACCACATCGTGATCCTGGACCCGGACCGCCTCGTCCAGGAGCAGGGGTGGAACCCAGGTTCCTGACATGCGCACGGGTGCCGCGCGAGACTGCTGCCATGACCGCAGCAGAACGGACACACCCGGACCACCGAAGCCTCGCTGAGCTGGACGGACGGATGCGCGGCGACGTCGTCCGCCCGGGGGACGGCTCGTACGACGTTCTCCGCAGAGTGTGGAACGGCTCGATCGACCGGCAGCCGGCGCTGATCGCCCGCTGCGCGAGCGCCGCCGACGTCGCGGCGGCGCTGCGGTTCGCCAGGGAGCACGACCTGGTGGTGGCGGTCCGGGGCGG
>JBMCTR010000405.1:0-2711 GCA_048622955.1 Actinomycetota bacterium | reverse complement strand
GCCTGAAGCGGCCCAACCCGTCACCGCGCTGGTTCGGGTTCCACGAGGTCTTCCATGCCTGCACGCTCGCCGGCTTTGCGACGCACCACGTCGGTATCTGGCTGGCCGCGTTCGGGGTGGGCGTGGCCGCCGGCGCCGCCTGACGCCCGCCCACGACGGGTCCTCCGGCCCACTGCTGACCCCGCTGCCGGCCTCGGTGCCGGCCTCGCCGGCAGGTCGATGTCAGGCGGCGAGCTCCGCGGCCAGCGCGTCGGGCTCTGTCACAGGGGTGCGGCACACGAAACCCCGGCACACGTACGCCGCCGGCGCACCGTTGACCATGGGCCGGTCCCGCAGCAGCGGCACCTCCGCGACCGCCGGATCCGAGGGGTCACCGACCACGACGGCTGCTCCGGGAGCCGTGCTACGGACGGCGACGTCGCGCAGCGCTCCGGTGCGCGGGTCGGTCACGGGACCGACGATGGCGACCTCCGCCGGCCCGGCCAGCAGCGCCTCCGCGACGGCCAGGCCCCAGCCTGCGAACCGCGGAGCCTGGTCGGCGAGCGCATCGTAGATCGCCAGTGCGCGTTCGGCGGCCTCCCGGTGACGCGCCGAGCCGGTGTAGGCGGCGAACGTGAGAAGCGCACCAGCCGCGGCCGACTGCCCGGACGGCGTCGCGTTGTCCGTCGGGTCCTGCGGCCGCCGGATCAGCCGCGCGTCCGTCGTGTCGTCCCCGGTATCGAACATGCTGCCGTCAGCGTCGGTGTGCCGCCGCAGCACCACCTCGAGCAGTTGCTCGGCGAACGACAGCCACACCGGGTCGCCGGTCGCGGCCACCAGGGAGAGGAAGCCCTGTGCGACGTTCGCGTAGTCCTCCAGGACACCAGGGTGCTCGCCGACCTCCCCGCGCCGCGACACCCGGCGCAGCCGGCCCCAGTCGTCAAGGTGGAGCCGGACGATCAGGTCGGCGCCGGCGATCGCCGCGTCGATCCACGACTGCTCCCCCAGGACGGCGCCCGCGTCGGCCAGTGCGGAGATGGCCAGCCCGTTCCAGGCCGCCACGACCTTGTCGTCCCGATCCGGCTGCGGACGCGTCACCCGGATGCGCAGCAGCCGCTCCCGCACCCGAGCCCAGCGCTCGGGATCGTCGGGGTCGCTTCGTAGCTGCAGCGTCGATGCGCCGCGCTCGAACGTGCCGGACTCCGTGACGCCCAGCAGCTCGGCGGCCCAGCGTCCGTCCTCGTCACCGAGCACCGCTCGCAGCTCGGCGGGCGTCCAGACGTACGTCGCTCCCTCGACGGACGTGCCGTCCTCGACGACGGTGTCGGCGTCCAGCGAGCTGGCGAACCCGCCTTCGGGGGTGTGCAGGTCGCGCAGCAGGAACTCCGCGGTCTCGCGGGTCACGCGCTCGGCGAGCGCCGAGCCGCTGCTGCGCCACCAGTGACTGTAGGCCCGCAACAGCAGCGCGTTGTCGTACAGCATCTTCTCGAAGTGCGGCACGACCCACTCGCGGTCGACGCTGTAGCGCGCGAAGCCGCCGGCGAGTTGGTCGTACATGCCGCCTCTGGCCATCCGGTCGCAGGTGTGCTCCACCATGCGCAGAGCCCGCTCGTTCCCCGTACGAGCGTGGTGCCGCAGCAGGAACTCGAGCACCATCGACGGCGGGAACTTCGGTGCCCTGCCGAACCCGCCGTGCTCGGCGTCGAAATCGGACTCGAGCCGCCCGACCGCGGCGTCGAGCCGCTCCGCTGACGGAGCCGCGCCGCCGGACGGCAGCTGTCGAGAGCCCAGCTGGTCGGCGATCCGGACGGCGGCGTCGTCCACCTCGCCGCGCCGCTGCCGCCAGGTCTCCGAAACCGCCTCGAGCAGTTGGCGGAAGGACGGCAGGCCGTGGTGCGGCGCTGGAGGGAAGTACGTGCCGGCGTAGAACGGGCGGCCCTCCGGCGTGAGGAAGACGGTCATCGGCCAGCCGCCCTGACCCGTCATGGCCTGCAGGGCTTCCATGTAGATGGCGTCGACGTCCGGGCGCTCCTCGCGGTCGACCTTGACCGGGACGAAGCGCTCGTTGAGGTAGGCGGCGACATCGTCGTCCTCGAAGGACTCGTGCGCCATCACGTGGCACCAGTGGCAGGCCGCGTACCCGACGGACAGCAGGACGGGCACGTCGCGGCGTCGCGCCTCGTCGAACGCCTCGTCACCCCACTCCCGCCAGTCGACCGGGTTGTCGGCGTGCTGCAGCAGGTACGGGCTGGCGGCGTCGGCTAGCCGGTTCGCCATGGCGGATTCGTCCTCAGTCGCGGATCTGACGTATGCCACGCACCGTACCCATGCAGGCGAGGGTGATGCGAGCGGCTACGCCTGCTGGTGCCCGTTCGTCCCCGCCTCGTGCGACGGGGCCTCGCCGAGGTCCGCGGGCCGGGGACGGCGGGCGGCGCCGCCGTTGCGGCGAACCTGGGGACCTGCCATCCGTTCCTGGTCCGATCCGCCCTCGGCATTGAAGTCGATCCGCTTCAGCTGCTTACGCATGCTGCGGTAGAGGAACACCATGGCCAGGGCCAGGCCCAGCATGATCAGGACGCCGGCCAGGGGCGGTCCCACCGGGCCGCTCGTAGGTTGTCCCGTCGCTGCGACGGCGAGCATGCTCGTCACAGGTCAATAGTGGCACGCCTCGGCCCGAGGCCCAAATGGCCCCAATGATCACGTTAACCACCCGAGTGGGTCCTTGACCAGGC
>JBMCTR010000404.1:0-2721 GCA_048622955.1 Actinomycetota bacterium | reverse complement strand
CGCGGCAGCCACCAGTTCGCCGGGCCGATCCGGTGCATCACGGCGGGCACGACGAGCATGCGGATGACGAACGCGTCCAGCAGGACCGCCGCCGCCATGCTGAGCCCCATGAGCTTGATCGTCCGTGCGTCGCCGGTGACGAACGCGCCGAACACGAACACCATGATCGAGGCCGCCGCGACGATGACCTTGCCGCTGTCGGCGTGCCCGGTGCGCACCGCCGCCGCGTTGTCGCGCGTTCGCTGCCACTCCTCGTGCATGCGGCTGACCAGGAACACCTGGTAGTCCATCGACAGGCCGAACAGCAGCGCGAACAGGATCACGGGCAGGAACGGTTCGATCGGCCCGGCCTTCCCGAGGCCGATCAGGTCGCCGAACCAGCCCCACTGGAAGACCGCCACGACCACGCCGAAGGCGGCCGCCACCGAGACCAGGTTCATGGCCGCCCCCACCAGCGGCACCAGCACGCTGCGGAAGGCGAGCACGAGCAGCAACACCGATAGCCCGATGACGACGGAGATGAACAGCGGGATCTTGGCCTGGATCTCCTCGGCGAAGTCGTCGAACGTCGCCGTCGGTCCGCCGACGTGGATCTCCGCGCCGGACGCCGCCTCCACGTCCGGAACGATCTCGGTGCGGACCCGCTCGATCAGCTCGCTGGTCGCCTCGTGCTGCGGGCCGGTCGTCGGCACGACCTGGATGACGGCCGCCGTCCCGTCCCCGTTCGGCAGCGGTCCGGCGACCGAGGCGACGCCAGGATCGGAGCGCAGCCGCTCGACCAGTGGCCGGAGCACGTCCGCGCCCGCTGCCACGGCGTCGGCACCGGGTGCGGCGGCACCGGGTGCGTCGGCACCGGCTGCGTCGGAGTCGGCGGACAGGTCGGCGGCGAGCACGAGCGGACCGTTGACGCCCGGCCCGAACCCCTCGGCCAGCGTGTCGTACGCCTCGCGGGTGGTCGTCCCGGCCGGGTCGTTGCCCTGGTCCGCGGTACCGAGGCGCAGGTCGGCGGCGGGCGTGGCGACGACGACGAGCGCGCCGAGCGCCACCACGACCAGCAGTGCCGGGCGCCGCTGGACCAGGCCCGCCCAACGCCGGAACGCGCCTGTACTGTGGTCGGAGACGTACGCACCGGCAGCCAGCGCCTTGCGATGCCGGCGGCCGAGGACCCGGGTGCCGGCCGCGGCGAGCATGGCCGGGAGCAGCGTGATCGAGGCCAGCACGGTGAACACGACAGCGACCGCGGCGCCGATGGCCAGGCCGTACAGGAACTCGATGCCGGTGACGAACATGCCGAGGAGCGCCAGCACCACGACGGTGCCGGCGAACACGACGGCCCGCCCTGACGTGGCGAGCGCGGCGACGATCGACTCGCGTACCGGCATGCCGCTTCGCAGGTTCCCGCGATGCCGGTTCACGATGAACAGCGCGTAGTCGATCCCGACACCGAGCCCGAGCAGCACGCCCAGGGTCGGAGCGACGTCGGAGACCGTGGTGACGTTCGAGGCCAGGCGGATCATGCCAGTGGACACGGCCAACGCGGCGGCGGCCGAGACGATCGGCAGCACCATGGCGACCGGCGCCCGGAACGCCAGCAGGAGGACGAGGGCCGCGACGGCCACACCGAGCAACTCGCCCGCGCCGACCTCGGGGTGCGAGAGCGACGCCACGCCCTGGCCCCCGATGTTGACGTCCAGCCCCTCGCCGCCCGCGTCCTCGACAAGGCTCACCACCGCCTCGAGGTCGCTGCGCGGCACCTCGATGCCGGCGCTGTCGTACCGGACGGCGGCGTAGGCGACCGTCCCGTCGGCGCTCACCTGGGCTGCGCCGGCGGGGGAGTACGGGCTGGCCACGGCGGTCACCGAGTCCACGGCGGCGACATCGTCAAGCAGTTCCTGGACCGGCCGCTGGACGGCGGGGTCGGTCACCGGCCGGCCGTCCGTGCTGATCACGATGGTGTCGGCGTCACCGGACCGTTCGGGAAAGCGCTCTTCGAGCAGGTCCACCGCCTCCTGGCTGTCGGTGCCGGGCAGCGAGAAGCTGTTGCGAAAGTCCTCGCCCACCGCCGTGGACGACGCTTGGGCGCCGGCGATCGCCAGCAGCCAGAACAGCGCCACCAGTAGCGGGTGTCGAGCGCTCCACCGTGCCAATCTCCGCATGGGGGTCCTTACTTGTCGACCGGTAAGTAGGTGTCGGTCTAGACTGCGGTATGTACTGACCGATCGTCAAGTTAGGAGCTCACGTGGTAGCCAGCGCGGAGCAGGGGAGCACCCGCGAGCGGATCCTCGAGGTGGCGCTGGACCTCTTCCGGCGTCACGGATACGAGGGGACCTCGATCCGCGACGTCGCCGAGCGGATGGGCCTGACGAAGGCGGCGGTCTACTACCACTTCCCCTCCAAGGAGAGCCTGCTCGCGGACGTGCTGACGCCCGCCATGACCCGGGTGCGCCGGGTGCTGGCCGAGACGGGGCCGGTCACCACCCCCGAGCAGCGCAGGAGGCTGGTCACCGCCCTCGTCGACGTGGCCGGGGAGGTGGGCCCCCAGGTGGTCGTGCTGCTCTCCGACCCCGCGGTCGGCTCGCACCTGCGTGACCTGGTCGGCGACAACCCGCTGCCGCAGCAGGTGGGCGAGGCGCTTGTCGGTCCGGTGCCGGACGATCCCGCCGCGGCAGCCCGGGCGCGGATCCGCGCGGCCTGCGCCGTCGGATGCCTGCCCGCGGGGAT
>JBMCTR010000403.1:0-2733 GCA_048622955.1 Actinomycetota bacterium | reverse complement strand
CTAGCCGCATCACGGCAGCGCGGCGAGGTCGGCGAGCATCGCCAGCCGCTCCTCGGGGTCCAGCGCTGCGTAGGGTGCACCGGCGCGCTCGTTCGTGCCGTCCTCGATTGCCTCGCGCTCCGGCCCCGGGGGCATGGTGACGATCTGCTGGGCGGTGAGTCCAGCGGCCTCCCAGGCGGCGGCGTGCGCGTCCGCCCGATGCGCCCGAAGCGCGGACAGCCGGTTGAGCAGCAGCACGCTTGCCGGCGTCTCTGGTGGCTCGTGCGGCGGCGCCTGTACCGACCAGGCGGGGCCGCCGCTCGGCTCCGCCGTGTGGAGCAGGCGTCCGGCCACTCCAACGAGCCGCTCGACCTGCATCCGATGCTCGGCCTCCCACAATTCGGTGAGGACGCCCGCGTGCAGGGCGGCGAGGTCGGCCAGAAACTTGTGGCCACGGTCGGTGGCGGTGATGCTGCCATCATCGGCCAGTTTCAGCAGGCCGTGGTGCACGCTGCGCTGGACGGTCTGCTGGACCTGAGCGGGGTCGTCGTAGCGGTAGTGGGCGAGGAGGCCGTCGGCACTGATCGTCCGCCCCGCCGCGAGAGGGTTCCGCAGGTCGATCAGGTAGCCGATGGCGCGCGGGCCGCCGTACGCCAAGACGAGGTCGTGACCCCCGGCGGAAGCGCGGATACCCCGGATGAACACACGGTCGATCGCGGGCGCGACGAGGGCGGCGAACCGGGCAGGCGGGAGATCGACGGCATCGGGCACCGGCCGATGCTAACGGTGACGCCGCCGATCAAGGAAGCGTCCGAAACGGTCGATCGCGTCCTGCAGGTCGTCGGTGTGCGGCAGCGTGACGATCCGCAGGTGGTCCGGGTTCGGCCAGTTGAAGCCGGTGCCCTGCACGAGCAGCAGGTGCTCCTCGAGCAGCAGGTCGAGGACGAACTTCTCGTCGTCCTCGATCGGGTGCACGGCGGGGTCGAGCCGCGGGAACAGGTAGAGCGCGCCACGGGGCTTCACGCAGCTCACCCCGGGAAGGTCGCTGATCAGCTTGTACGCCAGATCGCGCTGCTCGCGCAGCCGCCCGCCGGGCAACACCAGGTCGTGGATGCTCTGGCGCCCGCCGAGAGCGGTCTGGATGGCGTGCTGCGCCGGCACGTTGGCGCACAGCCGCATGTTCGCGAGCACGTCGAGCCCTTCGACGTAGTCGCGGGCGATCGCTCGCGGGCCGGAAACCACCATCCAGCCCGACCGGAAGCCGGCCACCCGGTAGGCCTTGGACAGCCCGTTGAAGGTCAGGCAGAGGATGTCCGGGGCCACCCGCGCGGTGGGGATGTGCTCGGCTCCGTCGTAGAGCACCTTGTCGTAGATCTCGTCGGAGAGCAGGACGAGGCCGTGGATGCGCGCCAGGTCGGCGATGCCGTCCAGCACGTCGCGGGAGTAGACCGCACCGGTCGGGTTGTTGGGGTTGATCACGACGATGGCCTTGGTCCGCCCGGTGATCTTGCCGGCCATGTCGTCGAGGTCCGGATTCCACTCCGCGGCCTCGTCGCACATGTAGTGGACCGGCGTGCCCCCCGCGAGGCTGACGGCAGCAGTCCACAGCGGGTAGTCCGGTGCCGGGATGAGCACCTCGTCGCCGTCGTCGAGCATCGCCTGCATGGCCATCACGATCAACTCGGAGACGCCGTTGCCGAGGTACACGTCGTCCACGTCGATGTCGGAGACGCCGAGTGACTGGTGATGCTGGACGATGGCCCGCCGTGCCGAGAGCAGGCCCTTGGAGTCGCAGTATCCCTGCGCCTGGGGCAGGTTGCGCATGACGTCGCTGAGGATCTCGTCCGGCGCCTCGAACCCGAAGGGTGCCGGGTTGCCGATGTTCAGCTTGAGGATCCGGTGGCCCTCGTCCTCGAGTCGCTTGGCGTGCTCGAGCACCGGGCCCCGGATCTCGTAGCAGACGTTGGTGAGCTTGCGGGATTGCCTGACCTGCATGCCGCACAGGATCTCATCGGCCGGGCCGGCGATGTGACCGCAGTCCACACCTCGAACACAGTTGACTCGGTCAAATAATCCGGAAGAATGTGTTCCATGACGGTGCCCACCGGCGACCGGGTGGCGCAGGTCCGTGCGTTCACCAGGTTCTTCACCGCTGTGATGGGGGTGCTCGACGAGGGCCTCCTGCAGTCTCCGTACTCCATGACCGAGGCACGGGTGATCTTCGAGCTGGCCCAGGCCGACCGGAGCGACGTGCTCGACGTCCGCACGCGCTTGGGCCTCGACCCCGGCTACCTCAGCCGCATCCTGGCTCGCTTCGAAGCCGACGGCCTGGTGGTTCGGGAGAAGTCGGCCACGGACGCGCGGCGCCAGGTGGTACGGCTGACACCGGCGGGCCGGGACGTGTACGCGACGCTCGACGCGCGCTCCTCCGACCAGGTCCGCACGCTCCTGGGCACGCTGTCCGAGGACGAGCAGCGCCGCCTCGTCGAGGCCATGGCGGCGATCCGCTCGTTGCTCGGCTCTCACCGTCCCTCGCGGTCGCCGACCCTCCGGCCGCTGCGAGCCGGTGACCTGGGCTGGGTCGTGCAGCGGCACGGCGTGCTGTACGAGCAGGAGTACGGCTGGGACGACACGTTCGAGGCGCTGGTCGCGCGCATCGTGGCCGACTTTGTCGACGGGCGCGACCCCGACCGGGAGAACGCGTGGATCGCCGAGATCGAGGGCGAGCCGGTCGGGTGCGTGTTCTGCGTGCGC
>JBMCTR010000402.1:0-2734 GCA_048622955.1 Actinomycetota bacterium | reverse complement strand
CCGTCCGGCTGCGGCTGCCCCTGCTCGGGCTGACCCTGCTCGGGAGTGCCGCCGTACCCGGCGGGCTGGGCCGGGTGCGAGCCGCCGTCGCCGTCCTGCCGGCGCAGCAGCAGGATCACGCCGACGATGGCGAGCACGAGCAGCACCGTGCCGAAGCCGGAGCCGAACGCGCCGCCGGCCGCGACGAGGATGACGATCAGCAACCCCGCGGCGAGGGCGACCGCCGTGCCGTCACGCGGCTCGCCGTCGCTGCGGCTGAGCGCCTGCTCGGCGATCGAGGAGTCCGCCTCCTCTTCCGGGATGAGCAGCCAGCCGATGGCGTACAGCACGATGCCCACACCGCCGAACAGCGCCAGTACGACGGTTGCGATGCGCAGCAGCAGCGGGTCGACGCGCAGCCGCTGCGCCACGCCGCCGAGGACACCGGCGACCATCCGGTCGGACCGGCTGCGGCGCAGTCCGCGCAGGTCGTCCCCCAGCCCGTGGGGCGTCACGTCGTTGACGTTGTCCATGGTCCGATGTTGCCCCGCCGCCGGTCCCGCCCACCATCAGGATTCCCCCGGGTCCGACCCTGGGAGGGCGTCAGGGATGCGGCAGGGCCGACCCTCATGGCACGAAGCCGGTGGACGTGTGACTATCGAAGCGTGACCACCACGCCGACGCGGCCTGCCCAGGGCGACGGGGTGGGCGAGAGCCCGCGGCAGGAGGCCGCAGGCCGCCGGTACTCCCGGCGGTCGGACGGCCGGCTGCTCGGCGGCGTGGCGTCCGGCCTCGCCGAGCACCTGGGGATGCAGCCGCTCGCCGTGCGGATCGGCTTCGCGCTGCTGGCGGGCCTCGGCGGCTTCGGGGTCGTGCTGTACCTGGCGCTGTGGGTGTTCACCCCGCTGGACCAGGCGCTCGCCCGGGAGGCGGACGAGCGCGCTCCGGCCGGTGTCGCCGCGGCGATCAGGACGGGGAAGCGGCAGGGCCGGCGGATGGCCGCGCGTCCCGGCGACCTCGGGCAACTGGTGGCCCTCGTGCTGCTGGGCATTGGCGTGATCTGGCTGGTTCAGCAGACGCCGCTCGGCATCAGCCCCGGGATCCTCGTCCCGCTGCTGCTGGCTGTCGTCGGCGTCGCGATGATCTGGCGGACGGCCGACGAGCAGGAGCGGCAGCGGATGGCCGCGCTGTCGCCGAAGGCGCCGTGGCTGGCGGCCATCACCGGCAGCGGGGGAGCGGCGTCGGTCATCCGGATCGTGGCGGGCGCCGCGGTGATCGTGGCGGGTGTGGTGGCGTTCCTGGCGGGCCAGGGCCAGTTGGCGGCCACCCTGGACGGGCTGATCGGCATCCTGGTCGTGATCGTCGGGCTGCTGCTCATCGCCGGGCCGTGGCTGTGGCGGCTGTGGCGGGAGCTCTCCGCCGAACGGCGGGAGCGGATCGTGTCCGAGGAGCGCGCCGACGTCGCCGCCCACCTGCACGACTCGGTGCTCCAGACGCTGGCGCTGATCCAAAAGCAGGCGCACGACCAGCGGGCGGTCGTGCGGCTGGCCCGGCGTCAGGAGCGGGACCTGCGCGACTGGCTCTACGGCGACCAGCAGGCGGACGACGCGTCCTTCGGCGCGGCGCTGACCAGGCTGGGGGCGGAGGTCGAGGACGCGCACGGGATCCCCGTCGAGGTGGTCACGGTCGGCGACGGGGAGATCGACGACCTGCGGCAGGCGGTGCTGCAGGCGGCGCGGGAGGCCGCGGTGAACGCCGCCAAGCACTCCGGTGCCGACAAGATCGACATTTACGCGGAGGCGGACGGGGACGCCGTCGAGGTGTACGTGCGGGACCGCGGTGCGGGCTTCGACCTCGAGTCGGTGCCCCCGGACCGGCTCGGCGTGCGCCACTCCATCATCGAGCGGATGGAGCGGCACGGCGGGACCGCCCAGATCCGCTCGACGCTGGGCGAGGGGACCGAGGTGCGGCTGTCGACGAGAAGGGATGAGGCATGACCACGGTGGTGGTGGTGGACGACCACGCGATGTTCCGGACCGGTGTCCGGGCCGAACTGGAGAGCGGCGGCTCGCGGGGACGGCCGGGGGCGGGGCGGCAGGACACCGCCGGGCAGGCGGCCGAACCGGATGCGGTGACCGTCGTCGCCGAGGCCGCGGACGCGCCGGAGGCGGTCCGGGTGATCCTCGACACGCGTCCGGACGTGGTGCTCCTGGACGTGCACCTGCCCGGGGGCGGCGGTGTGGAGGTGCTGCGCCAGGTGCACGCGGCGGCTCCGGACGTGCGCTTCCTCGCGCTGTCGGTGTCGGACGCGGCGGAGGACGTGATCGGGACGATCCGGGCCGGCGCCCGGGGGTACGTGACCAAGTCGATCACCGGCGACGACCTGATCGCGGCGATCCGGCGGGTGGCCGAGGGGGACGCGGTGTTCTCGCCCCGGCTGGCGGGGTTCGTGCTGGACGCGTTCGCCGGCTCGGAGCCGCCGAGCGTGGACGAGGACCTGGACCGGCTCACTCAGCGCGAGCGGGAGGTGCTGCGGCTGATCGCCCGGGGCTACGCCTACAAGGAGATCGCCAAGGAGCTGTTCATCTCGGTGAAGACCGTCGAGACGCACGTGTCCGCGGTGCTGCGCAAGCTGCAACTGTCCAACCGGTACGAGCTGACCCGCTGGGCGACCGACCGCCGCCTCGTCTAGCCCCGCGGTATGCCCCAATGATCACGTGAAGGGGGTGCGCCGGCGCCGCGGCAGGCGCATGCG
>JBMCTR010000401.1:0-2735 GCA_048622955.1 Actinomycetota bacterium | reverse complement strand
CCCTCCAGCACGTCCCACGACATCAGCGCCCACATCATGTCGGCGGCCGAGTCCACCGTCCACGCCGGGGCCAACCGTCCCTCGTCCGCCAGCCACGTCATCAGCCGCCGGGACCCCATGGACCACCGGCGCATGATCTCCTCGCGCATGGCGGCGGCGTCGGGGTCGGTACGGCGCACCTGCTCCACCGCGAGCGCGACCGGCATGAGCCGCGGGTGCGCCCTGGCCAGGTGGCGGGCCCACTCGTCCAGCGCCGCGACGGCATCGGAGGCGTTCCACACCCGCTGCAGCGACTCGCCGAGCTCCTCGGTCTCGCCCAGGTGCAGGAGTACCGCCGCCAGCAGGTCGGCGCGGCTCGAGAAGTGCAGGTAGACCGCACGCCGGGACACGCCGGCGCGCGCCGCCACCGCCCCCATCGTCACGGCCCCGAAGCCCTCCTCCTCGATGAGGCTCCGCGTCGCCGTCAGCAGCGCATCGCAGGTTCGCCGGCTGCGCGCGTTCCGCAACTCCGACCGGGCCATCCCACCCTCCTCGAGAAGATCTACACACTATGTGCAGTTCGGGTATTGCCCGCAACTACACATGGTGTGTAGCTTAGCAACTGCACATACAGTGAACTTCCCAAGGAGAATCTCGTGTCGAGCATCTTCAGCGAGGCCGAACTGACCTACCTCCGGTCCGAGCGCCGGCTGGCCCGGCTGGCCACGGTGGGGACGGACGGCATGCCCCACGTCACCCCCGTCGGGTGGTCGTACGATCCGGACGCCGATGTCATCGAGGTGAGCGGCTACTCGTTCGCCGCCACCAAGAAGTACCGGGACGTCGCGCGCACCGGCCGTGCCGCGCTGGTCGTCGACGACGTCGTGCCGCCCTGGCAGCCGCGCGGCATCGAGATCCGCGGTGACGCCGAGGCCCTGCCCGAGCCCGAGCCGCGGATACGCATCCACCCCCGGCGGATCGTCTCCTGGGGACTGGAGGGCGACGGGCGCAATGCCCAGACGGTCGCGTAACCCCGCTCCGCCCTAACCGGCGGCCCGGAACTCGACGACGTCGCCGTCCGCCATGACGTAGTCCTTGCCCTCGATCCGGACGAGGCCGCGGGCGCGGGCCTCGGCCACCGACCCGGCGGCATCCAGGGCGTCGAACGAGACCACCTCGGCCTTGACGAACCTCCGCTGGAAATCCGTGTGGACGACGCCCGCGGCTTCGAGCGCGGTGGCGCCCTTGCGGATCTCCCAGGCGTGCGCCTCCTTCGGGTTCGCGGTGAGGAACGTCTGCAGGCCGAGCGTCTCGAAGCCGACCCGGGCGAGCATGTCGAGGCCGGCCTCCTCCTGTCCCATCGACCGCAACAGTTCGAGCGCCTCGGGCTCGGCCAACTCGGTCAGTTCCGCCTCGATCTCCGCGTCCAGGAAAATCGCCTCGGCGGGCGCCACCAGCGAGCGCAGTTCCTCCTTCAGCGCTTCGTCGCCGAGCTCCTCGTCGTCCATGTTGAACACGTACAGGAACGGCTTCGCGGTCAGCAGGTGCAGGTCGAGCAGCGGCCCGGGGTCCAGCCGGGCCGCGAAGACCGTCCGTCCCTCCCCCAGCACCGCCTGCGCCTGCTCGACCGCCGCGACCGTCGTGCGCTTCTCCTTGTCCTGCGCGGCCTCCTTGCGCAGCCGCGGCAGGACGCGCTCGATGGTCTGCAGGTCGGCAAGGATCAGCTCGGTCTCGACGACCTCCTTGTCCCGCTTCGGGGACACCGTGCCGTCGACGTGGACGACGTTCGGGTCGGAGAAGACGCGGATGACCTGGCAGACAGCGTTCGCCTCCCGGATGTTGGCGAGGAACCGGTTGCCCAGCCCGTGCCCCTCGGACGCCCCCTTCACCAGGCCCGCGATGTCCACGAACCGCACCGTCGCCGGAACCTGCCGGGCCGAGCCGAAGATCTCCGCGAGGCGGGGCAGCCGCGGCTCGGGGACGCCGACGACGCCGACGTTCGCCTCCACGGTCGCGAACGGGTAGTTCGCCGCGACCACGGCGTTCTTGGTCAACGCGTTGAACAGGGTCGACTTGCCGACGTTCGGCAGCCCGACGATGCCGATGGTGAGCGCCACAGTCCTCCAGCGTACGGGGGACGCGTCCGCGTGCCGGGGCACCCGGTCAGGTGAGGGGGAACGGCGGCTGCCACCAGGCCGGGGTGGCCTGCACCTCGACCCGGTCCACCCACTTCACCCACCAGTACCCGCGCCGCCCGGGTGCGACCAGCCGCGCCGGGAACCCGTGGCCGGCGGACAGCGGCCGCCCACCGACCTGCGTCGCGAGCAGCAGGTCGCCGGCGTCCTCGACCGGAAGCCGTATCCAGTACCCGGTCACGGAACGGACGAGCAGGCTGCGCCCGTCACCCACGTCCCGCAGCAGCGCCGCCACCGGGGCTCCCGTCCAGTCCTGCTCGGCGTACCAGCCGGACGTGCAGTCCAGGGTCTCTCGCCGGGTGACGTCGTACGTGCTCAGTTCGGCCAGCGGCATCGAGTAGCTTCCGGCCGCGTCGGAGACCTCGAGCCGGTAGGCGGACGGGTCGACGTCCGGGCGCCGGTCGTCCAGCCAGATCGTCGTGGGCATGGCGGCGGGATCGAACGAGCCGGCCTCGTACGACCCGGTGAACCGGCGGCGCGACCCGGGCAGGCCGGCGAGCCGGACGACGGACTCGGCGCCCGCGTAGAGCCCGGCCGCCGCGACGCCGACCAGCCCGGCCC
>JBMCTR010000400.1:0-2735 GCA_048622955.1 Actinomycetota bacterium | reverse complement strand
CCAGTCGACGCCGTGGCCGTCCTGCTCGTCGAAGATCAGCCAGGTACGGGTGCCGCGCACGCCCTCGATCTCGTGGATCCGCTCCAGCACGAGGTGCCGCAGCGCCGCGTTGTCCGGGGCGCGGATCAGCGCGAGCACGTCGAAGTCGCCGCCCACCAGCGCGAAGTGCTCGAGGTACGGCAGGTCCGCCAGCGCCGCCGCGACCTCTCGCCAGGTGTTCTGCTGGATCGTGAGCAGCACGTAGGCGCTGGTGCCGAGGCCGGCCCGCTCCGGGTCGACCTCCGCGGCGAAGCCGGTGATGACCCCGTCGGCAAGCAACCGGTTGACCCGGGCGTACGCGTTCGCCCGGGACACGTGCACCCGATCGGCCAGCGCCCGGATGGACAGCCGCCCGTCCTCGGTCAACTCCCCGAGGATCCGCCGGTCGACCTCGTCGAGCGACCTGGCAGATCGTCCGGTGCGCCACGGGTCATCGACTGTTCGTAGAGACGTCTGGTCAGTCATTCCGGCCTCCGGTGGCCATCTGTCGCGAGTTTCGGCGGCACGTAGCCATGAGTATCTCACTGGGCGCACGATATGGAGGCAAACCGGGGCCACGTTGACTCCAGGGGTGTGACCCACCATGACCACCCAGACGAAGCGCCGCACGGGCTCCACCACCTCCGCCTCCGGCCCCGACCGGGCCGCGGCGGCGCTGCTCCCGGCTGCCAAGCCGATCCGGTTCCTCGACGACGGCGGTGCGCCCGCACCCAAGGGCGACCGCGGCCCGTACGAGCACCCGGACACCGAATTGCTGGTCGAGACCTACCGCCGGATGGTGATCGGGCGCCGCTTCGACGCGCAGGCGACCGCGCTGACCCGGCAGGGCCGCCTCGCCGTCTACCCGTCCAGCCACGGCCAGGAGGCGTGCCAGGTCGGCGGGGTGCTCGCGCTGCGCGACACGGACTGGCTGTTCCCGACCTACCGCGACTCGATGGCGCTGATCACCCGCGACATCGATCCCGTCGAGGCGCTGACGCTGCTGCAGGGCAGCTGGCACTGCGGCTACGACCCGCGCGCCACCCGCACGATGCCCCAGTGCACGCCGCTGGCGACGCACTGCCCGCACGCGGCCGGGCTGGCGTACGCCGCCAAGCGCCGCGGCGAGGACACCGTCGCCATGGTGTTCGTCGGCGACGGCGGCACCAGCGAGGGCGACTTCCACGAGGCGCTGAACTTCGCCGCGGTGTACAAGGCGCCGGTCGTCTTCCTGATCCAGAACAACCGGTACGCGATCTCCGTGCCGCTGTCCACGCAGACCGCGGCGCCCGCGCTGGCCTACAAGGGCGTCGGGTACGGCGTCCGCAGCGAGCAGGTCGACGGCAACGACCCGGTCGCCGTCCTCGCCGTCCTGCAGCACGCCGTCGAGCGCGCCCGCGCCGGGGACGGGCCGTCCCTCGTCGAGGCGCACACCTACCGGGTCGAGGCGCACACCAACGCCGACGACGCGAGCCGCTACCGCGACGAGTCCGAGGTCGAGACCTGGCTGCGGCGCGACCCGGTCACCCGCCTCGAGACGTACCTGACCGCGTCCGGCGCGCTGGCCGACGAGGACGCCGGCGCCTTCCGCAAGGAGGCCGAGGTCTTCGCCGGGCAGGTGCGCGACGGGCTGAACGCCGACCCGGCCCTGGAGCCGCTCGAGCTGTTCGACCACGTCTACACCGGCCCCACGCCGCAGTTGCAGGAGCAGCGGCGCTGGCTCGCCGAGGAGCTGGAGGACGCCTGATGCCGACCTTGTCGATGGCACAGGCGCTCAACGCCGCGCTGCGCGACGCCATGGCCGACGACGAGACCGTCCTGATGTTCGGCGAGGACGTCGGCGCCCTCGGCGGCGTGTTCCGCGTCACCGACGGCCTGGCCCGCGAGTTCGGCGACGACCGCTGCTTCGACACCCCGCTGGCCGAAAGCGGGATCGTGGGGTTCGCACTCGGGATGGCGATGAACGGCTTCAAGCCGGTCGTCGAGATGCAGTTCGACGCGTTCGCCTACCCCGGGTTCGAGCAACTGGTGTCGCACGTCGCCAAGATGCGCAACCGCACGCGCGGCGCGTTGAGCGTCCCGATGGTCATCCGGGTGCCGTACGGCGGCGGGATCGGCGGGGTGGAGCACCACAGCGACTCCTCGGAGGGCTACTACGCGCACACCCCCGGGCTGAAGCTCGTCACGCCGGCGACGGTCGGCGACGCGTACTCGCTGCTGCGGGAGGCGATCGACGACGCGGATCCGGTCGTGTTCATGGAGCCGAAGAAGCTCTACTGGTCCAAGGACGACCTCTCGCTGCCGGTACGCGGCGACCCGTTCGGGACGGCGGCAGTCCGGCGGTCGGGCGCCGGCGCGACCCTCGTCGCGTACGGGCCCATGGTGCCGCTCGCCCTGGAGGCGGCCGAGGCCGCCGTCGAGGAGGGCTGGGACCTCGAGGTGATCGACCTGCGGACGGTCGTCCCGTTGGACGACGCGACGGTGGCCGAGTCGGTCCGCAAGACCGGCCGCTGCGTCGTGGTGTCGGAGGCGTCCGGGTTCGCCGGCGTCGGCGCCGAGATCGCTGCCCGCGTCCAGGAACGGTGCTTCCACTCGCT
The DNA here is from genome assembly GCA_048622955.1 of Actinomycetota bacterium. Lineage (GTDB taxonomy): Bacteria > Actinomycetota > Actinomycetes > Jiangellales > Jiangellaceae > JBMCTR01. The sequence continues at coordinate 120 of JBMCTR010000400.1, read as the reverse complement.
GGACGCTCCCGTGCTCCGGGTGACGGGGTGGGACGTCCCGTACCCGCCGCCGATGATCGAGAAGCACCACCTGCCGAGCGTGGACCGGATCCTCGACACGGTGGCGCGGCTGCAGTGGGA
>JBMCTR010000399.1:0-2740 GCA_048622955.1 Actinomycetota bacterium | reverse complement strand
GCGCTCGCGCCTGCCGCGGCTCGACGCGTCTGTTGCTTACGCGACAGGTGGCATATTCTTGATGTATGGCGGAGCGGGACGTTCACGTGCCCTACGTCGTCGAGCGTGACGAGGATGGGGTGTGGTGTGCCCATGCTCAGCTGTGGCCCGGTGTCGGGGCGCACGGCGAGGGAGCTACGCCCGAGGCCGCCGCTGAGGATCTCCGGGAGGCGCTGACCGGGCTGGTCGCCGAGTTCGGCGTACCGGAGGAGCTGACCCTCACGGTCGACGTTGCCTGATGCCACCCATTCCGTCGGTCCCTGGCGCGAAGGTCGTCAAGGCGCTAGAGAAGTACGGTTTCAAGGTTGCTCGAATCTCGGGCAGCCACCGCATCATGCGACACCCGGACGGGCGCGGCACGACTGTGCCCGTCCATCAGGGGCGCAATGTGGCGAAGGGCACGTTGCGCGGCATTCTCCGTGACGTCGGTCTGACCGTCGACGACCTCGACCTGTAGGCACTACCGGGACCACTCGCAGCACGACGGCGAGAGCCGAACCTCAGAAGTTGCTCAAAGCGGTTCTCACCGAGGCCCGTTCTGCTGTTTGATGCTCTCTCGGTCCCTATGCCCAGGGGCAGAGGGGGGCTACGGGGGGTGGTGGGGCGCACCCGGGTCCCCCGGGTGCGCCACGCCGCAGTGGCCGGCGGAGCAGGCGACGGCGCGAAGCCGCTGGGCAGCCCGTACCGGCCGCCGGGACGCGTGTGCCAAGCTTTACGGCCATGCAGCTCCTTGTGGTGGAGGACGACGACCACGTCGCCGGCGCGCTCGTGTCCGTGCTGAACCGGCGCGGCTTCGAGGCCGTCCGGGCCCGCGACGGTCGCGGCGCGCTGCAGGCGGTGGGCCCGCAGACCGACATGGTGCTGCTCGACCTCGCCCTTCCGGACATGGACGGGTTCGAGGTCTGCGACCGCATCCGCCGGGTTTCCGATGCTCCGGTGATCATGGTCACCGCACGGTCACAGCTCGACGCCCGGATCGAGGGGCTGCGGATCGGTGCCGACGACTACCTGGTCAAGCCCTACGACCTACGGGAACTGCTGGCCCGCATCGAGGCCGTCCTACGCCGCCGGCGCCCCCACGAGTGGGACAACCGGCCCGCTGCGGCGTCGGTGGACGTGGGCGACGTCCGCATCGATCTCGCAGGGCGGCAGGTGCGGACGCTGAGCGACGACGCGCAGGTCCCCCTCACCAGGAAGGAGTTCGACGTGGTGGCGGTGCTCGCGCGCAATCCCGGGGTGGCGCTCACCCGGGAACGCATCCTGCGGGAGGTGTGGGACACGGACTGGAAGGGGTTCGAGCGCAGCCTCGAGGTGCACGTCGGCTCCGTGCGGCGCAAGCTCGACGGGCACGCGGTCATCGAGACCGTGCACGGCGTCGGCTACCGGCTCGCGTCGCGGGACTAGCGGGGCTGCCGGTCGTGCGCGCCCGCCTCGTCGTCATCTTCACCATCCCGATCGTGCTGCTGTTCGTCGTGCTCGGCGCGGCGTACGTGAGCAACCTGGCTCGCTCGGAGCAGCAGGAGGTGTTCCTGGACCGGTTGAGCGATGCCCGCTATCTGGTGATCACCGCTCGGCAGTCGCTCACGGCCGACGACCCCGGCCTGATCCAGAACGACCTGGACAGGTACCGCGAGGTCTACGGCATCGGCGCGGCCGTGCTCAATCAGTCGGGAGAGGTCTGGGCCACGAACGGGCTGGACGTCATGGCGGTCGAGGAGCGGTTCGACGCCCTGGCGGGCCGGCGGGGTGAGCTGACCGAGCGGCTGCTGCCCTGGGGGTTCGGGAACATCGTGGTCGCCGAGCCGGTCTTCGAGGGCGAGGACCTGGTCGGTGCCGTGATCACGTCGTCGAGCACCGACCGGATCGCGCGGAGCGTGTGGTTGCGCTGGCTCCAGCTCGGCGGGGGCGCCGTGCTGGCCGTTGCGGTCAGCGTGCTCGTGGCGTACGTGCTGGCTCGCTGGGTGCTGCGCCCGGTGCGCATGGTCGACGCGGCGATGGCCGAGATCGGCAGCGGCCGGATGGACGCCCGGGTGCTGGCCTCGAGCGGGCCGCCCGAGCTCCGGCAGGTGGTCGGACGGTTCAACAGCATGGCGCAGAAGGTCGAGCAGTTGATGCACAAGCAGCAGGAGTTCGTGTCGAACGCGTCCCATGAGCTGCGCAACCCGCTGAACGCGCTGCTGTTGCGCGTCGAGGATCTCGCGCTGAGCATGCGGGACGAGCACGCTGAGGAGCTCGAGCACGTCCGGGCCGAGGGCCGGCGGATGACACGGATCCTGGACGCACTGCTCATGCTGGCGCGGGACGAGGACATGGCCGCGGACTCGGAGCCGGTGGAGGTGCGATCGGTGGTCGCCCGCAGGGTCGATGGCTGGCAGGCGATCGCCGCGGAGAAGGATGTTGCCGCACGGCTCGACGGCGCGCGCGAGGCGTGGTCGCGGATCGACGAGATCGTGCTCGAGAGCGCCTTCGACGCCGTGATGGACAACGCGGTGAAGTTCGCGCCGTCCGGTTCCGCGGTCGACGTGTCGATCGCCGCGGACAGCGACCACGCGACCATCAGCGTTCGCGACCACGGCCCTGGGTTGTCCGCGGAGGAGATCGCCAAGGTCACCGACCGGTTCTGGCGCAGCCCGTCCCACCGGGCGATCCGGGGTTCGGGGCTCGGCCTGGCCATCGCCGCGGAACTGCTCGACTCGTGCGG
>JBMCTR010000398.1:0-2742 GCA_048622955.1 Actinomycetota bacterium | reverse complement strand
GCGAGCAGGATCGCGGCCCAGATGCCCAGCGGCCAGACCGGCCAGAAGTCGTTGAGCTCGCCGCTGCTGAGGCTGGTGATGCCCCAGAGGGCGATCAGCACCACGGCCACGCCCAGCCAGGACTTCCACTCGCCGAGGTAGTCCTGGACTTCCTTCCTCCGGCGCTCCTGCTCGGCTGCGGCCTTCCGGCGCTCCAGGGGCTGCGGCAGGTCGGCGGTCAGCCGGTCGAGCTCGCCGTACGTCTTGGCCTGCCACAGCTTGTCAAGCCGCGACTCGTACTCCTCGTAGTCGAGCCGCCCCTCGCTGAACGCATCGCGCAGGTCGCCCGCGACCGTCTCGCGGTCGGCATCGCTCGCCCGGTGAGTGTCGCGCCGGACCGGATCCTCGGCCATGACTCACACGAGGCCGAGCCGGCGCGCGATGCGTCCCAGGTTCACCGACCACCCGACACCGAACACGTGGGGGGTGAAGATCGTGGGATCATCGGGAGCCCACATCCGCTCCCTGACCCGGTCCGCCGTGGGCGGCCGCAGGTCATAAGGCACGATGCCGCCGACCGACCCCTCCCAGGTCCGCTGGCCGGCGGACTTGCGCAACTCGGTGACGACGGCCGCGCCGAGCAGGGCGGCGCCGGTCAGCGCCACCAGCGTTCTCACCTTGCGCACAGGTCCACTGTAGGACCGCATCAGCCGGTGGTGCCATCCTTCGCCGACCGTGGAATGCCGGCGCCGGCGCCGACGCCGTACCGGCTGTCGGTCTCGATGTCGTCGAGCGCGACCAGCGCCTCACTGGCCGAGGCGACCAGTTCCGGGGCCTGCAGCTGCCGCACGCTGCGCTCGACCTGTGTCACGCCCTCGAGCTCGTCGTCGACGACCTTGAGATCCGTCATCTTGCGCGCCGTGACCAGCACCCGGCTCTCCATCGAGGCAACGGTGTCGTTGTACGCCCGCACCGCGCTGTCGAGCTGGCGCCCGAGCTTGCCGACGTGGCCGCCGAGCGTGGAGAGCCTGGAGTGCAACTCGCGGCCGAGGTCGAGCACCTGCTGGGCGTTGCGGGCGAGGGCCTCCTGCCGCCACGTGTAAGCCACCGTGCGCAGCAGCGCAACCAGCGTGGTGGGCGTCGCGAGCACGACGTTGCGCTCGAAAGCGTGCTCGTACAGCGCCGGCTCCTGCTCCAGGGCGGCGCTGAGGAAGACCTCGGAGGGCACGAACATCACGACGAACTCCGGCGTCGGGGTGAACTGCTCCTGGTACTCCTTGGCGGCGAGCAGGTCGATGTGCGACTTGAGGTGGCGCGCGTGGGCCTTCAGCCGCTCGGCGCGAGTCTCGTCGTCGCGAGCCTCCTGCGCCTCGAGGAAACCGCTGAACGACACCTTCGCGTCCACCACGACGCGCTTGTTGTCGGCGAGCTTGACGACGAGGTCGGGACGAAGCCGGCCGTCGGCGGTGTCGACGGAGGCCTGCTCGTCGAAGTCGACATGCTCGAGCATGCCCGCGTGCTCGACCACGTTGCGCAGTTGCAGCTCGCCCCACCGGCCGCGGACCTGCGGGGCGCGCAGGGCGGTGACGAGCTGGCGGGTCTCGAGCCGGAGCTGCTCCGAGCTCTTGCCCATGCTCTCCAGTTGGGAGCGCAGCTCGGCGTACGCGGTCGTGCGCGCCCTCTCCACGTCGTTGACCTGGCTGGTGATCTTGTCGAGCTGCTCGCTGAGCGGCTTGACGAGGGCCTCGACAGCCTGCCGGCGCTGGTCGAGCTCGGCCGCGGTGCGCTGCTCGGTGCTCTTCAGCCGTTCTCCGGCCAGCTGGAGGAACTGCTCGCTGTTGCGCCGCAGGGCCTCGCCGGACAGCCGCTGGAACTCGTCGGCCAGCTTCTCCTGGCCGGTGCGGGCGTGGTCGAGCTCGGCGGCCAGGCGGACGTTCTCGGACTCGGTCTCCCGCAGCCGGTCCTCCAGCGCGCCGCTTTCAGCCTGGGCGGCGTCGCGCTCGGCGCGGAGCCGGTCGCGCTCGGCACGAGCGGCGTCCCGCTCAGCGGTCACGCCGACCGAGCGCGCCCGCGCGGCGAGCACGCCCAGCGCCGCCCCAACGGAGAGGCTGAGCGCCAGCAGGATGAGGTCCATGCCGTTCATGGTCCCTACTCTGCCGCTCCCGACCGACAACGTCGTGGAGGCACGGCGGAGCGCGCCCTGAGCGGGCGGAGAGCGGGCTGAACCTTCGACGGCCGGGCACCGTGCGCATACCATCGGCGACAGGTGGTCTGCGATGTCCGAGAAGGCCCGCTCGGCCGCGGCGCGCGGCGGAATCCTGCGTGCACCGGCGGCTCGGACGACCAACCGGATGCTGCTGGTGGCGCTGCTCGCTGCCTTCGCCACCGGCGCTGGCGCGTTCGCCACCGGGTCGCCGGCCGGGCGGTGGGTCGTCGTCACCCACGGTGTCGTCGGGCTGGCCGTCCTGCTGCTCACCCCGTGGAAGACCCGGATCATTCGCCGCGGCATGCGCCGCCGCCGTCCCACGCGGTGGGCGTCGTCCGCGCTGGCCGTGCTGGCGCTGGCGACGGTCGTCACCGGGATCGGCCACAGCACCGGTCTGGTGCGATCCGTCGCCGGCCAGCTGACGTTGTGGGTGCACGTCGCGGCGGCGCTGTCCATCGTCCCACTGGCGGTGTGGCACGTCGCGGGACGGCTCCGGCGGGCACGCCGCCCGGCCGGCGCGGGGGGAAGGGATGGGAGCCCCGATGTCGAACGGAATC
>JBMCTR010000397.1:0-2742 GCA_048622955.1 Actinomycetota bacterium | reverse complement strand
ACGCGGCCCAGGCGAACCTCGTGCGGCAGCTCAGCCGGGCACTCGGCCCGTCCGGCGTCTCCTGCCACGTGGTGGCGCCGGGACCGGTCGACACGCCGCGGCTGCGGCGGCTGGCCGAGGACGAGGCGGCGGCCGGCGGCACCACGGCGGAGGCCGTCCTGGACCGGCTGGCGGGTACGTCCCCGGTGGGCCGCCTCACCACGCCCGAGGAGGTCGCGTGGGCGGTGGCGCGGCTCACCGAGCCGGAGGCGGAGGTCCTGACCGGAGGCGCGCTGCTGCTCGACGCGGGCCGCCGTACCGCCATTCCGTAAGCCGAGGGGCACCGGAGGTGACCGTGGAGTTCCTGGTGAACATCGAGATCGACTGGCCGCCGGACGGTGACCCGGCCGAGCGGGAGCGGCTGTTCGGGGCCGAGCTCGAGCGCGGCCGGGAGCTCGCTGCGGCCGGCGTGATGAAGCGGCTGTGGCGGGTGCCCGGCCGGTGGGCCAACTGGGGCCTGTGGGAGGCCGAGGACGCGACGGCGCTGCACGAGGCGCTGTCGTCGCTGCCGCTGTGGCCGTGGATGCGGGTGCAGGTCCATGCGCTCGCGCGGCATGTGAACGACCCTGCGGGGTTCCGTCCCGACGAGACCGAGGAGACGAACGCGCCATGACGAACTACGACCTGCTCATCACCAACGGCCGCGTGGTGCGGCCCGGCGTGGACCAGCCCGTGCGGCTGGACGTCGGCGTGACCGGCGGCAGGTTCGCCGCGGTCGCGCCCCATTTGGACCCGTCGGAGGCGAGCCGGGTGGTGGACGCGGACGGGCTGCTCGTCTTCCCCGGTGTGGTGGACGCCCACCAGCACTGGGGTATCTACAACCCGTTAGAGCTGGACGCGGACAGCGAGAGCCGGGCGGCCGCGCAGGGCGGTGTCACGTCGGGGATGACCTACATCCGCACCGGCCAGTACTACCTGAACAAGGGCGGGCCGTACGAGGAGTTCATGCCCGAGGCGCTCGAGCGCGCCGGGTCCAGGGCGTTCGTGGACTACGCGTTCCACGTCGCGCCGATGCAGCGTTCGCACATCGACGAGCTGGACATGCTGGTGGACAAGTTCGGCGTGACGTCGTTCAAGATCTTCATGTTCTACGGCGGCCACGGGCTGCACGGCCGGTCGGCCGACCAGTCGAAGTTCCTGATGACGCCGCAGGACGAGTCGTACGACCTTGCCCACTTCGAGTTCGTGATGCGCGGGCTGCAGGCCACCCGGGAGCGGCACCCGGACATCGCGGACGCGATCAGCCTGTCGCTGCACTGCGAGACCGCGGAGATCATGACCGCGTACACCCGGATGGTCGAGGAGGCGGGGGAGCTGTCCGGGCTGGCGGCCTACCACGCCGCGCGGCCGCCGCATTCGGAGGGCCTGGCCATCGCGATCGCGTCGTACCTGGCGAACGAGACCGGGCTGCCGGCGATCAACCTGCTGCACCTGTCGTCGGGCAAGGCGATGGAGTCCGCGACGCGGATGGCGCGGGCGTTCCCGCACGTGGACTTCCGCCGCGAAGTCACGATCGGCCACTTGCTGGCCGATGTCGACACCGCCGCGGGGATCGGGGGGAAGGTCAACCCGCCGATCCGGCCGCGCGAGGACGTCGAGGCGCTGTGGGAGGCCGTCGTCGACGGGCGGGTCGACTGGGTCGTCTCCGACCACGCGTGCTGCCGGGCCGAAGACAAGTTCGGCGACCCGGCCGACGACGTGTTCCTGGCCAAGTCCGGGTTCGGCGGCACCGAGTACCTGCTGCCCGGCCTGCTGACCGAGGGTCCCCGGCGCGGGCTGTCGTACGGCCGGATCGCCGAGCTCGCGAGCTGGAACCCCGCGCAGCGGTACGGGCTGTGGCGCAAGGGCACGATCGCGACCGGGTACGACGCCGATCTCGCGCTGGTCGACCCTGCCGCGTCGTTCGTGGTGCACGCGGCGGACTCGCCGTCGGCGCAGGAGTACAGCCCGTTCGAGGGCATGGAGCTCGGCGCGCGGGTGCGGCACACGTTCGTCCGGGGCCAGCAGGTGCTGCGGGACGGCAACGTCGTCGGCACCCCGTCCGGGCAGTACCTCTCCCGGCCGCTGGACCGGCCGGCCGGCTGAGCGCCGGTGCCGCTACCCGCCGCTGCCGTACGGGCGGGTGATGATCTCGAGGTTGTGCCCGTTCGGGTCGTCGAAGTAGAGGCCGCGCCCGCCGTCGTTGCGGTTGATCTCGTTCGCGCGTCGGTGCGCCGGGTCGGCGTAGTAGGTGATCCCTGCCTTGCGGATGCGCGCGAAGATGGCGTCGAAGTCCTCTTCGGAGACGAGGAACGCGTAGTGCTGTGACGGGATGTCGGCGCCGCGGCTGTCCCTGAAGTCCAGCGTGACGCCGTTGCTGGTCTCGACGGGGATGAACGGGCCGAACGGCGCGCCGATCCGCAGCCCGAGGATGCCGGCGACGAACTCGGCGGAGGCCTGCTTGTCGTGCGCGGCCACGATGGTGTGGTTGAGCTCAACGGCCATGGAGGTCCTCCTCGTGCGGACGTACAGCCTGTGTCGCTCTCCGCTCAACCTATGCGACCCACGGGTTACTCCCGGCGGCGTCCCATGGCCTCGATGCGCAACCACCAGTGGTGGTAGCTGAGGTCGAGTCGTTGGGTGGAGCGGACACCGGCCCAGGTGGGAGTACCTGGCGGCTGGTTGCGGTAGAGGCCGCGGGCCGCGGCAACGACACGGTCGTAC
>JBMCTR010000396.1:0-2742 GCA_048622955.1 Actinomycetota bacterium | reverse complement strand
TCGACGACGAGGTCGGTGCCGGTGATCAGGCGGGCGTAGTCCGAGCAGAGCCAGGCGACCGCGTGACCGATGTCGGTGGGCGTTCCGGTCGTGCCCATCGGGACCATCGGGATCCGGTCGCCGGTCCAGCGGGCGGGGCGCCGCCACGGCTCGTCCCCGCTCTCGCCGCCGATCCAGCCGCGGCTCGGGCCGGGCTTGAGCATGGCGGCCGGGTCGTGGCCGGCCTTCTTCATCTCGGCGACCAGTTCGGGGTTGTCGGGTGTCGGCGCAGTGGGTGTGAAGCTGTTGACCCGGATGCCGTAGGGGGCCAGGTCCATGGCGGCGGCGCGGACGAAGTTGTTGACCCCGCCCTTGTGGAAGGCGTACGCGATCACGCCGGCCGATCCGTTCCAGCCGTTGGACGACGAGATGCACACGATCGAGCCCTTGATGCCGCGCTCGGCCATCGCCCGGCCGACGTGCTTGGTGTTCAGGAAGTAGCCCAGCGACGACACCCGGACCGCGCGTTCGAAGTCCTCGGCCGTCTCGTCCAAGACACCCCGCCCGCCCAGCAGCGCGGCGTTGTTGACCAGGATGTCGATCCGTCCCCACCGTTCGAGCACCGCGTCGATGTACCCGCGCACCGAGGTCTCGTCCGCGACGTCGCCGGGCGCGGCCATGCCCTCGCCGCCGTTGCGCTCGAGCCGGTCCAGGCACGCCTTGATGGCCGTCTCGTCGACGTCGTTGCAGGCAACCTTGGCGCCGTACCTCGCGAGCGCGAGCGCGATGCCGCTACCGATGTTCGGGCCGACACCGGTGACGAGCGCGACCTTGCCGGCCAGCGAGATCTCCATGTCGACTCATGCCTCCTCGGCGCCGTGGTCCGCGGGGTAGGTCAGATCGATGTCGTTCTCCGCCACGCCGAGCACGGGCGCGAGCATCGACCGCATCATCGACTTGGAGACCAGGCAGTCGTCACACGCGTCCGGGCCGGCGACGATGCGGACGGCGGCGGAGCCCGCGCTGACATCGACGTCCAGCTCGTAGCCGTCCGCGGCCAGCGACCTGCGGAACTCCTCCAACTCCGCGTGGTCGATGCTCATGGGTGAATGTTCCTTACTTCTGCGATTCTCTGCTGTTCCACTCGAGCGGTGACGTGTGACCAGCTGGCAATGAGACGGACAACGGTAGAGACCCCGACGTCCCGAACGCTCGCCACCATGATCATTAGATCCGTGGGCAAGCCGGCCTCCCGCTCGAGCCAGCGCCGGATGTCGTGCTTGGCCAGCCCCGCATCCCCGAGCAGCCGGGCGTGCTCGGGGCAGAGGATGATCCCGGCGGACGCATCCGCGAACGCCGGCGAGTCCGTCCTCGCCACGATGGCCGCGATTCCGGCGAGCAGCTTGTCGGGGTCGCGAACGTGGCGGCTGTCGACGAACTCGAACGAGCGCACCAACGTCGCCGAGACTCCGTCGGTACCCGGTGAGAGTTCGCCGTCGCTGGACAACGGCTCCCAGGGGCTCTCCTCCTCGTTCTCCGCCAGGCACATCGCCCAGCGCCCGGGCATGCCCTGCATGGTTGGCTCGAAGACAGGCGGCCGCACGCCGAACCCGTTGAGGACGATCAGTTCGATCGCACGGGCCACCGCCGCATTGGTGCGGAATCCGGTCCCGTTGACGCCGGCGGCACTGCTGAATCCGAGCCGGTGCCGTACGGGACCGTTTACCACGATCAGCGGCGCACGACCGCTGGTGATCTGCCAGCCGCCGTCCACGACGGCGCGCTCCAGCATCAACGCGTCCCAGGCGGCGAGCACGACAGGGAAGTGCTCCGGCCGGCAACCGGCCATGTCCGCGTTGATCGCGGCGAACTCCACGGTCACCTTGCGCTGTAGCTGCTCCAACCTGCCGATCACTTCGTCCGGCGGGCGGCCCGTGGTGGCAAGGAACTCGGCCGTTCGCTCATTGCGCGCGGGAACAACGGGCAACCCGTCGGAGTGCCCATGAGCGTAGGCGCGCCGTGCGTCAGCATGGTCCACATGGTCCACCGCGCTGGGCCCCCTTCCCGTTCGAGGCGAACTGGCTGGTCATCCGTCGGCCCGCACCGAATCGGTACGACCGGGCGCCAACGACGATAAGCCGGGACGTGGCGGCCAAGCAGGAGCCCTACCGCGTCGCGGAAGACGGACTCAGCGCACATGCTTCCGCCGTGCGAAAGCCGCCCTTCCGCGCGGAGTGCGAACGTGGTGATAATGACCGCGCGAGCAAGGGAGTCGCGAATGACCGTCACTCCGATGCACAGCGCGACAAAGGAACGAATGACTGCCGGGCAGCGGATGCTGGCCGTGCTCGAGGTCTTCGGGCCGGACGACCTTTCGCTCACGTTGAGCGAGATCAGCCGGCGCTCGGGCCTGACGCTGTCCACCACCCACCGGCTGGTCGGTGAGCTGCGAGACTGGGGCGCCCTCGACCGTGGCCTCGACGGGCGCTACTCCATCGGCCTGCGAATCCTCGAGCTCGGCTCCCTGACTCCGCGCGGGCTACGGCTTCGTGAGGTGGCGCTTCCGTACCTGGGGGACCTGCAGCACGCCACCAACGCCAACGTCCACCTGGCGGTGCGCGACGGCCACGACGTCATCTACGTCGAGTCGCTGCACGCGCGTGACTGTGTCCGTGTGCTGAGCCGGCTGGGTGGCCGATGGCCGCTGCACGCCACCGGCACCGGGCAGGTGCTGCTCGCCTTCGCCAGCCCGGAGTTCCGGGA
>JBMCTR010000395.1:0-2748 GCA_048622955.1 Actinomycetota bacterium | reverse complement strand
CTGGGTGTGCAGGGGATGCTGTGGTCGACCAGCCCGGCGTGCACCGAGCTGGAGACGCACGTGCTCGACTGGCTGCTCGAGTTGCTCGACCTTCCCGACCGGTTCCGGTCGGACGGCGCCGGCGGCGGCGTGATCCAGGACAGCGCGTCCAGCGCGACGCTGTGCGCCCTGCTCGCGGCGCGGGAGCGGACCGGCGGCGACCCGCGGTCGCACACGGTGTACGCCTCGACGCAGGCCCACTCGTCCGTGGAGAAGGCCGTCCGGATCGCGGGCCTGGCGCCCGATGCGCTGCGCCTGGTGCCGGTGGACGGCGACCACGCGCTGCGGATGCCCGACCTCGAGGATCAGGTCAAGCGCGATATCGACGACGGGCGCCGGCCGCTGATGGTCGTAGCGACCGTCGGGACCACGAGCTCGGCTGCGGTCGACCCGGTGCGCGCGATCGGCGAGATGTGCCGCCGGGCCGGTGCCTGGCTGCACGTGGACGCGGCGATGGCCGGCGCGGCGGCCCTGGCGCCGGAGCACCGGCAGCTGCACGAGGGCGTGGAGCTGGCCGACAGCTACTGCACCAACCCGCACAAGTGGATGTTCACCAACTTCGACTGCGACGCGTTCTACGTGGCCGACCGCGCGCCACTGATCAACGCCCTGAGCGTGCTTCCCGAGTACCTGCGCAACGCGGCCAGCGAGACCGGCGCAGTGATCGACTACCGGGACTGGCAGGTGCCGCTGGGCCGGCGCTTCCGGGCGCTGAAGCTGTGGTTCGTGATCCGGCACTACGGCGCCGAGGGCCTGCGCCACCACGTCCGCCGGCACGTCGAGCTGGGGCGGGAGCTCGCCGGCTGGGTGGACGAGGATCCCCGGTTCGAGATCGTGAACCCGTACTCACAGCTGAACCTCGTGTGCTTCCGCCACCGGGACGGCGACGAGGCGACGCAGCGTGTGATCGACGCGGTCAACGCGAGCGGCCAGGCCTACATCACGCACACCCGGCTGGACGGCCGCCTGGTGATCCGCGCTTCGGTGGGCCAGACCTACACCGAGCGACGGCACGTCGAAGGGCTCTGGATGCTCCTGCAGCAGGCGGCCGCGGGCGGCTAGCGGCCCGCAGCAGCCTGTCATGAGATCCTCGACGTCGTCATGGCGGTCAACCTTGTCAATCTGGAATCGATCACGGTCACCTACGGGACCCGGCGGGTGCTTCGCGACCTGTCCCTCGGCGTGGCCGCGGGCGAGCGGATCGGCGTGGTGGGGCGCAACGGCGGCGGCAAGACCACGTTGCTGCGCGTTCTGGCGCGGGACGTCGAGCCGGACGCCGGGCGGATCACGCACACCGGCGGGCTTCGGGTCGGGCTGCTCCGGCAGCGCGACGGTCTGGACCCCGCCGCGACGGTACGGGCATCGGTCGTTGGCGACCGGCCCGAGCACGAGTGGGCGAGCGACGCCAGGGTCCGGGATGTGCTGCGGAACCTGCTCTCGGCGGTACCGTTCGACGCGGTTGTCGGCACGCTGTCCGGTGGGGAGCGGCGGCGTGTCGCGCTGGCCCGGCTGCTGGTCCGCGACGACGACCTGCTCCTGCTTGACGAGCCGACCAACCACCTCGACATCGAGGTCATCGACTGGCTCGGCAACCACCTGGCGGGAGCCGGCCGGTCGCACGTCGTGGTCTCCCACGACCGGTGGCTCCTCGACACCGCCTGTGACGCCGTGTGGGAGGTGGTCGACGGCGGCGTCGAGCAGTACGAGGGCGGCTACTCCGCGTACGTGCTCGCCCGGGCGGAACGGGAAAGGCTGACCGCCGCCGCGGCCGCGCGCCGCTCGAACCTGCTGCGCAAGGAGCTTGCCTGGTTGCGGCGCGGTCCGCCGGCCCGTACGTCCAAGCCGAAGTTCCGGGTCGAGGCGGCCAACGCGCTGATCGCGGATGAACCTCCGCCGCGCGACCCGTACGAGCTCGCCAGGTTCGCGGCCGCCCGCCTGGGCAAGGACGTCTACGACGTGGAAGACGCCGCGGTCGAGGTGGCCGGCCGGCGGGTGCTCGACGGGGTGACGTGGCGGCTCGGTCCGGGCGACCGGGTCGGCCTGGTGGGGCCCAACGGCTCGGGGAAGACCACGCTCCTCCGGCTGCTCACCGGGGAGGTCCAGCCGGACGACGGCCGGATCCGCATCGGCCGCACCGTCCGTCCCGCGATGCTGAGCCAGGAGATCACCGAGCTCGACCGGGACACGCGGGTGCTCGAGGCGGTCGAGGAGGTCCGCCGAGCGGTGCGCATCGGCCGCGGCGAGCAGACCGCCGGCCAGCTACTGGAGCGGTTCGGCTTCCGAGGGGAGCGGCAGCGCGCCCGGGTCGGCGACCTGTCCGGCGGCGAGCGGCGGCGGTTGCAGTTGCTGCGCCTGCTGCTGGACGAGCCCAACGTGCTGCTGCTGGACGAGCCGACCAACGACCTCGACATCGAGACGCTGACCGTCATTGAGGACCTGCTCGACAGCTGGGCGGGCACCCTCGTCGTGGTCAGCCACGACCGCTGGTTCCTCGAACGGGTCACCGACACCGTGTGGGCGATGTTCGGCGACGGCGCTCTGACGCACCTGCCCGGCGGGGTCGACGAGTACGTGCGGCGGCAGCGGGCGGCGACCGAGGGCGGCAGCCGTAGCGGCGCCGGCACCACCACCCGGCGGCGAGGGCGTGACACCCGGACCGCGCGCAAGGAGCTCGCGCGGATCGAGCGCGACGTCGACCGGCTGCACCGC
>JBMCTR010000394.1:0-2749 GCA_048622955.1 Actinomycetota bacterium | reverse complement strand
GGGATGCCCGGTGCGCCGCGCCGCTTTCACCGCCGCGGTCACATGGGCCGCGCTCGGCGGCCGGTCACTCGAACGCAACGCCGCCCGTGTGGGGGCGCTGGTCGCGGCGGCCGACATGGACGGCGCGCGCGCCCGGCTTCCCACCCTGGTGGGCCGGGACCCGACCCGGTTGGAGGCCTCCGAAGTCTGCCGTGCGGCGATCGAATCCGTGGCGGAGAACACGGTCGACGCGGTGATCGGTCCGGTGTTCTGGGGAGCTGTGGCCGGCCCGGCCGGGGTCGCAGCCTACCGGGCGGTCAACACGCTGGATGCGATGGTGGGTCACCGCGGTCTGCGCTACGAGCACTTCGGCTGGGCGGCTGCCCGCCTCGACGACCTCCTCACCTGGTCCGCCGCCCGGCTGTCGGCTGCTGTCGCGGTCGCGCTGGCACCGTCGGTGGCCGGGGACCGGGCAGCCGCGTGGCGGACATTGCGGCGTGATGGCGCACGGCATCCGAGCCCCAATGCGGGACGTCTCGAGGCCGCGTTCGCGGGTGCGCTCGGTGTCCGCCTCGGTGGCCGGAACCGCTACCCGAGCGGCGTCGAACGGCGTCCTGATCTCGGTGCCGGGCGTCTCCCAGAGCCGGAGGACGTTCTGCGGGCCACCAGGCTCGCCCGGTGGACGGGCCTGGTGGCCGCCGCACTGGTGATCGGCGCCGCCGCGATGAGGTCACGCCGATGACCGAGGAACTGCGATTCCACGGCGACCAGGTGACCGGCGACGGGATGCTCGACTTCGCCGTCAACGTGTGGGAAGCGCCGCTCTCAGGACGGTTGCGGGGCGCCTTGCAGTCCGCACTCGACGGCCTCGGCCGCTACCCGAACGATCGACCCGCCAGGGAGGCGTTGGCCCGCCGGCACGGACGCTCGCCCGACGAGGTCGTGGTCCTTAACGGGGCCTGCGAGGCATTCTGGCTGCTGGCGCCGGCTCTCCGGCCGCAGCATCCGGCGTGCGTCCATCCCGGCTTCACCGAGCCCGAGGCGGCGCTGCGGGCAGCCGGCCTCGGTGTCGCCCGGGTGCTGCGGAGCCCCACCGACTGGCGCCTCGTCCCTAGCCATCTGCCGCGGGACGCCGACCTGGTCGTCCTCGACAACCCCAACAACCCGACCGGACGGCTGGACCCGGCGGACGCGGTCGCCGACGTTGCCCGGCAGGGCCGCGCGGTCGTGGTCGACGAGTCGTTCATCGAGCTCACCCAGCACCCAGGGCAGAGCCTGGCTGGGCGTCAGGACCTGCCGGGGCTCGTCGTCGTCCGCAGCCTAACGAAGCTGTACGGCCTCGCTGGGCTGCGGGCCGGATACCTGCTGGCGCCGCCCGACATCGCAGAACGGCTGTCGGCTGCCCGGCAGCCGTGGAGCGTGAACTCGCTGGCGCTGGCTGCGATTCAGGTATGCGCGGCGGACGTCACCGCCGCCCGGAAGATCGCTGCCGAGGTGGCTGCGGCACGGTCAGACCTGGTTGACCGAGTACGCTCTCTCCCCCGTGTGCGGACATGGCCGGGGTCGGCGAACTTCGTGCTCGCTGAAGTGCCCGGCTGCGGGCGACGCGTGGTCGACACGCTGCGCCGTTCCGGCGTCGCGGTCCGGCCGGCGGCTAGCTTCCCCGGCCTCGGACCTGACCACCTCCGGCTGGCCGTCCGGAACCCTTCGGACCACAGCCGGCTGGTCGCGGCCATGCACCGCGCGCTCGTCGACGTCTGAGCCCGGTGCTTCCACGACGATCCGCCCGTCCATCGGTTACTCTCCCGCGACAGCGCCCGGACGAGGCGCGGCGACGTGGGTGGCCGCGCTCGTCCCGGTCGTCGTGATCGAGACGATGATCGCGTGGCTCGATGCCGGGGCGCCTGAGCCGGACTCCGTCACGCGCGCGCTGGACGCCTTGGTGGACGCTGTGGTCGGCGCAACCGCCGCTCCAGGTACGCCCACGCGGTCTCGGTCATCGCCGCCCGCAGCCAGTCGGCGTGCTTTCGTTAGGACATGGCCCACCATCATCCGGTCTTCGCACGCCTCTACAGCCGGCTCTCGCCGGCGATGGAGCGCAGCGGCATGGGTGAGTACCGCGACCAACTGCTGGCCGGGCTCACCGGGCGGGTCGTCGAGGTCGGCGCCGGGGACGGGGCGAACTTCCCGCACTACCCCGCCGGTGTTGCCAGCGTCGTCGCCGTCGAGCCCGAGCCGTACCTGCGCGCCCGGGCCAGGAAGCGCGCCGCCGGGCTGCAGGTCCCGATCAGCGTCGTGGACGGTGTCGCCGAGCGGCTGCCGATCCAGGATGCGGGCGCCGACGCGGGCGTGGTCAGTCTGGCGCTGTGCTCCGTCACCGACCCGCACGCGGCATTGCGCGAGCTGCACCGGGTGATTCGGCCGGGCGGCGAGCTGCGCTTCTTCGAGCATGTCCGCGCCGAATCCGCCGGCATGCGGCAGGTACAGCGGGCGCTGGACGCCACCGTGTGGCCGCTCCTCGCGGGCGGCTGCCACACCGGTCGGGACACCGCCGCGTCCATCGCCGAGGCCGGCTTCGTCATGGAGCAGTTGCAGCCCCTGCGCTTCCCCGACATCCGGCTTCCGACGCCGGTGTCGGACCACATCCACGGGGTGGCTCGCCGACCGTGAAGGGGGGCCGTCCACCGGGTCGGCTCCGAAGCGGCACCCGGGTCAGTGTGCAGTGCCGCAACACGCATCATCGACGGGCCGAACGGGGCAGAATGATAAG
>JBMCTR010000393.1:0-2751 GCA_048622955.1 Actinomycetota bacterium | reverse complement strand
CTGCGCGCCTGGCGCGACTCGCCGTACCGGACCGTCAACATCTACATCGGTGGGACCAACCGGGGCTGCCGGCAGCCCAACCTGACCGCGTCCTGGGTCCGGCGCGCCGCAGCGCTGGGGTGGCGGCTGCTGCCGACCTACGTCGGCTACCAGCCGAGCTGTGTCTACGGCGACGGGTTGTCCCGCTTCGCCACGTCGAACGCCGCGTCCAGGGGCAGGTCCGATGCGCAGGACGCGATCACGAAGGCGACCGCGCTGGGGCTGCTGCCCGGCAGCGCGCTGTACGCGGACATCGAGCACTACGACCGCAGCGACTCGTCCTGCCGTGCCGCCGTACGCCGCTACGTGTCGGCGTGGACGCAGACCCTGCACGCCGGCGGCTTCCTCGCCGGGGTGTACGTGCACCTGAGCTCCGGGCTACGTGACGTCTCCGCAGCCTATGCGTCCGACAGTTACGCACGGCCGGACGCGGTGTGGGTGGCGAGCTGGGACGGCAGCCGGTGGCTGGACGGCTGGCCCACCGCGCCGAACCACCAGTGGGCGGTCTGGCAGCGCGCCAAGCAGTACCGGGGTGACCACGACGAGCGCTGGGGCGGGGTGACGATCAACATCGACAGCGACTCACTTCGCGCGCCCGTCGCCACGGTCGCCCGCTCGTACCAGGTGACCGCGCGGACGGCGCTCAACGCGCGCACCGGTCCGTCGACGTCCAACCGGGTCGTGCGCACCTACGGGTCCGGCCGCACGCTGCCGGTCGTCTGCCAGACCACCGGGCAGCGGATCGGCTCCACCAGGGTGTGGAACCGCCTGAGCGACGGCAGCTGGGTCACCGACCGCTACCTGTCCACGCCCTCGTCGACGGGGTTCTCCTCGGCGCTGCCCAGGTGCACCTACCCCGGCCAGGTGACCGCGAGCGCGCTCCACGCACGTACCGGCCCGGGCACCTCGTACCCCACGTCCGGCAGCGCGCTCCCCCGCGGCTCGCTGGCCTATGTCGTGTGCCAGACGTCCGGCAGCACGGTCGGAACCACGTCGGTGTGGAACAAGCTGCGGGACGGCCGGTGGGTCAGCGACCACTACGTGTCCAACCGGTCGACCGACAGCTGGAGCTCACCGGTGCCGCGCTGTCCGTGATCGCCGGCGCGTTCTAGGCTTCGCCCATGCGTCCTCTTTGGGCCGTGCCGCTCGCCGCCGCGGCGGCGCTGGCGCTGGCCTCCTGCTCCGGTGGCGGCGACGCCGCGTCCGACGACCCTCCGGAACAACGGCTCGAGCGCGCCGCCGACCTGCTCGACGAGACCTCGAGCGTGCGGGTCACGGTCGAGGGTGAGGACCTCCCCGAGTCGGGCGCGGCCGTCATCGGCGCGGAGGGTGTGGCCGTCCCGCCGGACTCGTTCGAGGGCGACATCCGCGTGCGCGACGGAGACCTGTCCGCCACGGTCGAAGTGGTGTCCGTCGGCGGCGAGGTGTGGGCCAAGCTTCCGCTGACCACGGAGTTCGCGGTGGTGGACCCGGAGTCGCTGGGCTTCGGCGATCCGGGCGTGCTGCTCGACCCCGAGCGCGGGGTGGGGCGGCTGCTGCGGTCGGCCGCCGACGTCGCCCCGGGCGAGGACGTCCGGCTCGACGGCGACGTCCTCGCGCAGGTGTCGGCCGTGCTGCCGGGCGAGCTCGTGGGCGACGTCCTGACCATCGCCGACGGCGACGCCGAGGTGGCCGCGACGTTCGCGGTGGACCCCGACAGCGGCCGGCTGCGCCGCGCCGTGCTCACCGGCCCCTTCCTGCCGGGTGGAGGCGACCAGACCTACACCGTGCTGCTCGAAGACTACGGCCGGGACGTCGAGATCAGTGCGCCGTCCGACTGACCGGCCGCCCGCCCGCGACCGGTCGCGGCGCACCGCGCTCGCCCTGGGCGTGGTCGGCGTCCTGATCGCCGCCGCGGACACCTACGTGATCGTGCTGGCACTGCCCGACATCATGGTCGGCGTCGGGCTGGACGTCGACGAGCTCCAACGGGCGGCGCCGCTGGTGTCGATGTTCCTGCTCGGCTACGTCGTCGTGCTCCCCCTGGCCGGCCGGGTCTCCGACGTGCTGGGACGGCTCCCCGTCCTGCTCGGTGCGCTCGTCGTCTTCGCTTCCGGGTCGTTGCTGACCGCCGCCGCGGGCGGACTCGGCGACGCGGTGGCCGGCCGCTTCCTCCAGGGCGCCGGCGGCGGCGCGCTCGTCCCGGTCACGCTCGCGCTCGTCGCGGACCTGTGGCCGGCCGAGCGCCGCGGCCTGCCGCTCGGGGTGGTCGGCGCCGCTCAGGAGCTCGGCGCGGTCCTCGGGCCGCTGTACGGCGCGCTGGTCCTCGCGGTCGCCGACTGGCGGGCGATCTTCTGGATCAATCTCGCCCTGGGACTCGTGCTCGGCGTAGGCATTCGGCTGGCCCGGAGCCGCCGCCGGGGCCGTGACGAGAGACCAGGCGGCAGCTACGGCAGCAGGGACGTGACCGGCGGGCTGCTCGCCCTCGCCGCCGTCGCCGCCGGGGCGCTGGCGGTCATCCGGCCGCGGCCGCTCGCGGAGAGCGTGACCTGGGGCTGGCTCGCCGTCCCCGCCGCCGGGGGAACCGGCTGGGCCATGCCCCTCACGCTGCTGGCCGCGGGGTTGGCCGTCGCCTTCCTGCTGCGGGAGCTAGCCGCGCGCCGGCCGCTGGTCGACCTGCGCCGGCTGCCCACCGTGCTCCGCGCCGCAGACCTGCCCGGAGCGGTGCTGCTC
>JBMCTR010000392.1:0-2768 GCA_048622955.1 Actinomycetota bacterium | reverse complement strand
TGCTTCCACCACCGGATCGGTTGCGCCCGCGGCGGGTTGTCGCGCAGCAGCGCGCGAAACTTGTCGGCCAACCGGCTGCGATCCGGGTAGGTCTCGGATGCGCCGAACCGCGCGAAGTCCAGCCCCAGCCGGCGCAGATAGAACTCACGTTCATGCTGGGCACGCACGACGTCGGCGGCGTCGGGACGGTCGTTGTACTTAAGACCGCCGTCCGCCTCGAACGCCGCGTGATGGTACGGCCAGAGACCGTCCAGCCGCTTCTCCGGCTCATCCGCACCGACCCACGCGTTCGGAACCGGAAGCGGCAGGTCGTACTCGAGGCAGGTGAACCGGCCCAGGGTCTCGAGGACGCTCTCGGAGTTCCCGTCCGCGTGCTCGACCACCCACCGCGCTCGAGATATGCCGTCCCACCGGCGCATCAACGGCAGTACGTCGTCCAGGTTGGCCCCCTCACGCAGGGCGGAGTCGGCCACCACCAGGGCTCGCGGCACCGCGGCCGTGCGGGCGAGGTTGGTCGCGGTCCAACCGGTGCTCGTCATCCCCCATCGCTTCATCCTTACCCGGTGCGCGGACGGCAACTCGGCGACGAGGATCCGCCCGTGAGCCGTGACCGACGGGCCTCGGCCCGGTGCCCTGGGACGGACGACCGTCGGCAGGTCGGGTGGCTGTCCCAGCGTCCACAACCCCAGATTCACCACGGCCGACCAGCCCGTCAGGTACGAGTCCGAGTCACAGGAGATCGCAAAGGCGCGAGCCATGATCTTGTGGCGGTCCCACGCGTTCATGTCGTCGAACTGGTGCGCGTCCGTGTAGCAGCCCCTGGCGAGCTCCACGAGCAGGCCGGCGCGTGCGAGCCGCCGAACCCGGCCGGCATCGAGACCCGCGCTCCGGGCGAGCGAACTGGTCAGAATCCCGAACTCCCGCCGCAGCAGGTCGACGACGTCGGACGGCAGTGTGGTCAGTCGGCGGCTCACGTCGTATCAGCCTCGCCGTGAAGGGCGGCGTCGAGGGCCGGACGTCAGCGATCTGTGGACGACGAGCCGTCCCGCGGGCGGGGTGTGGACAAACCTGGCGCTTCGGTAGGCGCGGCCGCCGGTAGGGTCCGGCGTGTGGCACCGTTCCAGATCCGCATCGGCGTCCGGGGCTACGAACTGGACCCGCGCGGCCACGTCAACCAGGCCGTCTACCTCCAGTACGCCGAGCACGCCCGGTGGGAGTGCCTGCGCGCCGCCGGGATCACCCACGACCGGCTGCACGATGCTGGGGTGGGGCCGGTCACGCTGAAGGTGACGATCCGTTACCTCGCCGAACTGCGGGCGGGCGACGAGGTGGACGTGACCTGCGAGTTCAACTGGGGCAGCAGCAGGACGTTCGACATCAGGCAGCGCTTCGCCCGGCCGGACGGCGCCCGCGTGGCCGACCAGACCGCCCTCGCGGGACTGCTCGACCTGACGAAGCGCCGGCTCGTCGACGATCCGGCGGACCGCTTCCGGTCGCTGGCCGACGCGCCCGAGACGCTCGGCCTCGCCGCCGAGCCGGTGGTGGAACGGTGACCGGCAGCAACGTCGTCCCCGAGCGGACGGTGGAACTGTGACCGGCAGCAACGACGTCCCCGAGCGGGCGGTGGAACGGTGACCGGCGGCGACGTCCCGGAGCCGGTACGGGCCGCGCTCGACCGCTACGACCCCGCGCTGGGCAGCTTTATGCTGCTCGACGAGGACGGCGGTCTCGAGCCGACCGGGTCGGGCCCGCTCGACGGCCTGCTCGTCGCGGTCAAGGACCTCATCGACGTGGAGGGGTGGCCGACGACCAACGGGGCGGCACCGGACGCACCCGTGACACCGTCCCCCACGTCCCCCAGGCTGCCGGCGGCCGAGGACGCGGCCGTGGTCGCGTGGCTGCGCCGCCGCGGCGGGCGCGTGATCGGCAAGACCGCGCTCAACGAGTACGCCTACGGCGTGACCGGCTTCAACCCCCACCACGGGTGGATCCTCAACCCCCGCGACCGGACGCGGACGGCGGGCGGCAGCAGCGGCGGCTCGGCGGCGGCGGTCGCCGCGGGTGTGGCGGACGTCGGCGTCGGAACCGACACCAGCGGGTCGGTCCGGCTGCCGGCCGCCTGTTGCGGGGTGTACGGATTCAAGGCGGCCAACGGCGCCTTCCCGATGGACGGTGTCACGCCGCTGGCGCCGTCGCTCGACGTGCTCGGCTTCTTCACCTCCGAGCTCGGCACGCTGCAGCGCGTTCTGGGGATCGAGGCGCTGCCGGACCGAGACCAGGTGACCGTCGGCGAACTCGGCGTGGACGTGGAGGTGCCGCCCCTGCCGGCCGAGCATTGGACGGTCTTCCGGTCCGAGGTGTGGGCCGTTCACGCGGAACGGTTCACTCAGGACCCGCGGCACTACGGGCGCGACGTGGCTGATCGGCTGCAGCTGCCGATCGGGGACGTCGAGCGGGCGCGGGACGCGATGGCCGCGTGGCGGGCCCGGTTCCACGAGGCCGTGGAGGGGTTCGACGTGCTCGTGGGACCGACCATGGACGGCGCAGCGCCGAAGGTCGAGGCGGTACGCCGGGACTACGAGCGCGATGAGGCGTTCGTCCGGTCGCGGATGCTCCGGCACACGCCCGTCTACAACGCTCTCGGGTGGCCGGCGCTCGCGTGTCCCACCGACAGAGGCAGCATCCAGCTCGCCGCCCGGCCGGGTGCCGAGGACCGCCTCCTCGCCGCCGCCGCCGCAGCCGTATTGATCACGTGAAGGGGGTTGGCC
>JBMCTR010000391.1:0-2778 GCA_048622955.1 Actinomycetota bacterium | reverse complement strand
GCCCCAACACCCGGTCGTGCCCGGCGCAGCTGGTGGAGCGGCTGTTCTACCTGGCCGGGCGGGGCGGCTTCGACATCGAGGCGCTCGGCTGGGAGGGCGCGCAGGCGCTGACCGCTCCGGACGAGCCCGAGCAGCCCCCGGTGAAGGACGAGGGCGACCTGTTCCTGCTCGATATCGGCGACCTCGCCGACGTCAAGGTTCGCCGGGAGGTGCGGCGGAAGGGCGAGCCGACCGGGGATTACGAGCTGGTGCCGTTCTTCTACACCAAGCCCGCGCCGGGCAAGCCGTCAGTGCCCACCAAGAACACCGAGCGGCTGTTCGAGCAGCTGGAGAAGGCCAAGCAGCAGCCGCTGTGGCGGGTGCTGGTGTCGCTGTCCATCCGGCACGTCGGCCCGACCGCCGCGCGCGCGCTGGCCGCGGCGTTCGGCTCGATGGACGCGATCGAGAACGCCAGCGAGGAGGAGCTCGCCGCCGTCGAGGGCGTGGGCCCGACCATCGCGGCGTCCGTCAAGGAGTGGTTCGACGTCGACTGGCACCGCGAGGTCGTCCGCAAATGGCGGGAGGCCGGCGTACGGATGGCCGACGAGCGCGCCGAGTCGGTGCCCCGGACGCTCGACGGGCTGACCGTCGTCGTCACGGGGTCGTTGCCCGGCTTCTCCCGCGACGAGGCCAAGGAGGCGATCGTGGCCCGCGGCGGCCGCGCGGCCGGGTCGGTGTCGAAGAAGACCTCGTTCCTGGTCGCCGGCGACAATGCGGGCTCGAAATACGACAAGGCCGTCGAGCTCGGCGTCCCCGTGCTCGACGAGGACGGGTTCCGGGTGTTGCTCGAGTCGGGTCCCGAGGCCGCTGCGGCCGCAGCTGCGCCGGCTAGCGCGTGAGGTCGCAGGCCTCGGTCCAGGCCACGTCGTCGATCGGCGGGACGTCCCGGCGGATGTACGCGGTGCAGTCGTCGATCGTGTCGGCCAGCAGGGCGCGCAGCTGCTCGTCCGGGTTGGGGACGCACGCGCGGGCAATGCCCTGTACGGAGCACCGCACGGCGCTGGGCCCGGCGTGCCGCCGGAACCCCTTGGCCGAACTGCGCATGCCCCGCGTGAAGCGGTGCGCCCACTTCTCCGCGTCGGGCACCTGGGCCAGCACGTCGGCGCTGGTCTCGGACACCGTGCCGGCGGGCCGTTCGTCCAGCTGTGCCAGCACGCGCTCGGCGGCGAGGACCGCCACCGCGAGCACCCGCTGCCGCTCGGCGGACGCCACCGGCAGCGCGGTCCGGGCCGCGCGCAGCGCGATGATCGCGTCCACCCGCAGGTCGTCGCTGGTCAGGCCGATCACCGAGGGAATCAGCGGCGCGAGCCGCGGCCGCCCGGCGTCGCTGGTGAAGTCATTGACCAGCCGCGCCATCGTCGCGAGCAGCGGGTGCGTGCACTGCGGGTGGTCGCTCCAGCGCTCCCCGGCAAGGTACGACGCCAGTTCCATGAAGCACGCGCCCTTGCGCGGGTTGCGGTGTTTGCCACGGGAGAGTACCGGCAGCACATCTGGCGTGACGGGTGGTCCAGCAGTCATCGCAGCACCCCACAGGTTGGATCGGACTCCTTCACCCCAGTCTGCGCCTGCGTGGCGGCGGTTTGCTACTCCTTTGCGCCCTTCACGTTCACATATGCCCGCTCGCCGGCCGCCCACCGCCGGTGCCGGCGCCGGTCCCGGCGCCGATTGCAGCCTCCGAAGCCGGCGAAGAGCCAGAACCAGGCCAGCAGCAACAGCAGCCACGGCAGGCTGCTGATCACGACCAGCGCCACCAGTGCGGCCAGCGCCAGCCACGCCAGCGGAGTCGCGTACCGCCGCCAGCCGGACGCGGACGTCCGTGCGTCAGCGACCGGGGCCTGCGAGCGCTGGGTGACCGCCGTGCGGCCGCCAGGCAGGTCGGCGAACAGCGGCGCGAGATCGGCGTCGAACCGGGCGGCGGTCGCCCGCCCCGCCCGCTCGTCGAACTCCTCCCGGGTGAGCCGTCCGGCCGCGTAGTGCTCGCCGAGCGCGGCGACGGCGGCGTCGCGCTCGGCATCGCCGATCCGCAGTTGCGCCATCACGCCTCACCGTCCCGGTCGTCGAGCGGGTCCTCGTCGTCGCCCTCGGCCAGGATCCCGTAGAGCCGGCGCCGGGTGTCGGCGAGCACCTCGCGCGCGCGAGCCTGCTGGTCCCGGCTGCCGGTCGCGAGAATCTGCCACAGGGCGGCGGCGGCCTGGCCGATCAGCGGCTTGAGGTCGTGCTCGTCCTCGTCCTCCGGCGCGGTCATCGCCTCCCAGGGGGCGGACACCTCCTCGGCGTGCGTCGCGACGTACTCGCGGCCTTCGTCGGTGAGGCGGAAGGACCGCCGCCCGCCGCTGTCGTCCGCCGTCACCAGGCCCTCATCCTGGAGTTGCTGGAGCGTCGGGTAGATCGAGCCCGGGCTCGGCCGCCAGACACCGTCGCTGCGCTCGGTGATCTCCTGGATGATCTGGTAGCCGTTGGCGGGGTGCTCGGCGAGCACCGCCAGGATCGCCGCCCGGACGTCACCGCGCCGCGCCCGCGGGCCGCGCGGCCCGCCGGGACCGCCGAACCACGGCCCGCCCCACGGCTCCCGGCCGGCCCACGGCGGCCCGCCGAACATCATCCACGGCCCAAACCCGTGGCGGCTGCCCCGGCCGCGCCCGCCGGCCGCGCGGTGGTATCCGCCCATCGCTGCGAAGACTCCCTTCCAGGGCTGCTCCGTGGTGAACGCGCACCCCGTCATCGCCGACACCTTCCCTC
>JBMCTR010000390.1:0-2778 GCA_048622955.1 Actinomycetota bacterium | reverse complement strand
GGGCTGAGCGCGACCCACAGCGCGTCGTACTCCGGGTTCTGCCGCGGTACGTCGAGGATCACCCGCTCGTTGCGCGTACCGGGGGCGTAGAAGCAGAGGCGGCCCACCTCGACCGCACGTCCGTAGCTCGTGCGCATGATCTCGAACCGGCTGTCAGCGGCCATGACGAGTTCCTCCCCTGCTCCCAGTAGCTGGTGGCGCGGAACTCCTCGTGACTGAAGCGGCCTTTCAGGGGGGCCTCACAAGGTTCCGCTCCACGGTCGAGAATCACCCAACCGGGAGAGGCGTACCCAGAGGCAACGGTCCCTATCCTCGCGGCATTCGTCGGCAGCGAACCGGGAGTCCAAGGCCCCATGCCGGCCTCGGCCGGTGACGCCGCGGCGGTGGGACCTTCGCCCCGGCCCGGGCAGGGCCGACGTCCCTGCTGACCTACGAGAACCGCGAGCCAGACTGGGAGTGCACCCGCCGGAAGTGGTGCAACACGCAGAGCCGCAGGGGTGGGCTGGATGGTCGATCGAGCACACGACCCACCACCGCCGAGTTGGGTACTGCACCAGCCGCTCGCCGTTGACCGCTGCCGGTGGGTGTCCATATCCGCAGATGGAGTTGGTGGGGCATGAAGCGCCGACAGAGCTCGAACCCGTTCGCCGTCGAACTCGAGGCCGAGGACGGGTTCCCGGAGAATGTCCAGGACCGAGCCAGGACCAAGATCGACGAACTGACCAGGTACACACCCGAGCCGATCCTGCACGCGCGGGTCCGGCTCAGCCGCTCGCACAACCCGGCAGTGGAGCGCCCCGTGATCGCCCAGGCCAACCTGGACGTCAACGGGCGCCTGCTACGAGCCCAGGTCTCGGCACCCACCGGCTACGAGGCTGTCGACGAGCTCGACCAGCGGCTGCGCCGCCAACTCCGCCGGATGGCACGGCACTGGGAGGCCAAGCGCGGCGCGAGGCCGAAGCCGGAGCCGAACGAATGGCGGCACATCAGCGCGCCGACGGAACGTCCCCCCCACTACCCGCTGCCGGAGCACGAACGCCGGGTCGTCCGGCACAAGACGTTTGGCCCCGGCCTCGCGACGCCGGACGAGGCGGTCTTCGACCTGGACATGCTGGACTACGAGTTCTACCTGTTCACCGAGGAGGAGACCGGCCAGGACAGCGTCATCTACAGGGGCGGCCCCACCGGGTACCGGATGGCGCAGGTCGACCCCGAACCCGATCGGACATGGTCGACGGCGGTGCCGCTGACCGTCAGCGAGCAGCCGGCTCCGATCCTGACGGTTGCGGAGGCACAGACGCGGCTCGATGCGACCGGCCTGCCGTTCCTGTTCTTCGCCGAGCCGGAGACCGGCCGGGGACGGGTGCTCTACCGGCGCTACGACGGCCACTACGGGCTCATCCGGCCAACCGAGTGACCGCCCGCTCACTCCAGGGACGCGTCCCACTCGTGCAGATCGGCCGCGTCCTTGGCCTCCTGTAGCGCGTCCATGGTCCCGGTCTTCTTCTCGCGACCGAAGATCGGGCTTTCCCAACCGCAAGAGCAGTACGCCTGGGCGGCGCCTTCTTCCTTCTCCCGGATTGAGGTGTGGTGCCTCACAAAATCACCGCCGTGCAGCGCTTCCCCCGGACGCTGATCCACTCGAAGCGCCAAGTACAACGGGACCAACCCTACGCCGATCATCCAGGAGGCGACAGACGTGCGACCGGCTCCCACTCGACGGTCGATGGTCCCAGGCTCATGGGCCATTGGTCTCGGGCATAGATCCGCTCGGGGGCGGCATGCTGAAGCATGGACACCGACCCCCGCACCGGGATGACAATCCTCGACGAGGAGGCTTCCTGGGAGCTGTTCCGCTCCGCCGACGTCGTGCGGCTCGCGGTCGTCGCCGCCGGTGACCTGGAGATCTTCCCGATCAACGCGGTGGCCGACGGCCGGACTATCGTGTTCCGCACCGGGGAGGGCACGAAGCTGGCCGCCCTGACGATCGCCGGCCAGGTAGCGCTCGAGGCCGACGGGTACGACGTCGCGGCCGGCGAGGCGTGGAGCGTCGTCATCAAGGGGGACGCGGAGCGGCTCGAGTCTTTCTCCGACATCGAGCGCACCGAGCAACTGCCCCTGCCGGAGTGGACCGGCCATCCGAAGCAGTGGTTCGTCCGGGTCTACCCGACGGAGATCAGCGGCCGCCGGTTCCCCCGGGGCGCGAACACGGCCTAGTTCCGGCGGCGGGCGAATGAGCGACCGGGCGATCCGCTGCACGCTGCTGGGCGTGGGGGCGATGCGCTCGCCGCGGTACCGCCCGGCCGGCCTGCTGGTGTCCTACGGCGGACGGCGGATCATGCTGGACGGCGGCCCCGAGTCGGCGCCGGAGCGGGACGTCGAGGCCTGGCTGGTCACCGACGAGTCCGCCGAGTTGGCGGCACCGATCCGCCGGCTCGCCGCGGAGCGGGGGCTGAAGCCTCTGGCCGCCGACTACCGGCTGGGCGACCTGCTGGTGGAGCGCCGCGATGTCGCCCACACCTCGCACCCGACGTACGGCTACCTGCTCCAAGCGCACGGCCACCGTGTGGTGTGGGCGCCGGAGTTCTGGGAGTTCCCGGAGTGGGCGGACGGCGCGGACCTGATGTTCGCCGACGCCGCCGGCTGGCGACGGCCGATCCGGTTCCGCGGCGGAGTGGGCGGGCACGCCTGCGTGCTCGACATCGCCGACGAGGCCCGCCGCCGGGGTGTGGAGCGGCTCGTGTTCGCCCACATCGGCCGTCCGAGCATCCGGGCACG
>JBMCTR010000389.1:0-2793 GCA_048622955.1 Actinomycetota bacterium | reverse complement strand
CCACTGCCTGAAGATCAGGTGATCGAAGACCAGGGTGCACGGCTGTTCGTCGACTCCGACGTCGCTGACGCTCTCGCGGACAAGGCCCTGGACGCGCAGATCACCGAGCAGGGCCAAGTGCAGTTCATGCTCGCTGAACAGCAAGCCTGAGCACCCGCACCGCGGGACGTGTTTCTTCGCCGGGCGGCGTGACCGACGCCCGGAAGGACGTTCGTCGCACTCGAACAGGCCGGTCGTCCCTGGCAGGTTCGCATGCCGGCAAGACATGGTGATTGCGAGTCCTTGTCGGCCCAGCCGAACCTGTGAGGAGATCCGACATGCCTCCGCATTGCGACTCGCTTGACGGCCCTGTAGTCACGGCGGCCCGCCGATCCTTGGAGCACGACGACGTCTCGCTCGTGTTGCCGTACGTGCCGGCTGACGCCGAGCATGAGGTCGAGGACACCTTCGCCCGGGCCAGCAAGGTCCGGGGGCACGGTGCAGAAGCCCGCGAGGTGGCGGATCGGCTGTTCTTCGAGACCGTGGTACGGCTGCACCGTGCCGGTGAAGGCGCACCGTACACCGGGCTCAAGCCCGCTGGCCTCGACGTCGGCCCGGTGATCCCCGTCTGCGAACGGGCGATCGAGGACAACGACCCGTCGGCCTTGATCGCGTTGCTAACCGGCATCGTGCGCGACGAGGCGCAGCGGCGGTTCGATGAGATGGTCGCCCTGCGGGCCGAGGCCGACAAGGATGTCGCGCACGCGCGGGCCTACGTCACGGCGATGCTCGGCCTCCAGGTCTGGGCCCACATGCTGGCGCTGGCGGCGCACGAGCAGCCGCACGGCGACGCCCATGAGCATCACCACTGATCGCGCGCGGCGGTCGGCTGAGTCCGCACGCGGCAGGAGCATTCGGTGACCTACCAACTCACCCGCCGACGCGCCATCCAACTCGGAGCCCTCGGCGTGGTATCGACCGCGGCCGGCGCCGTGGGTTTGTGGCGTACCACGTCGTCGCGCGATGAGCTCCCCGTCACCAGGGACGGCCAAGAGCTCGCCATGCCCGAGGTCCTGGCCAGCGAGGGCGGCCTGCTGCGAGTGCCACTGGAGGCGGCCGCCGGCGTGCGGCTGGCCGGGCGTGACACGTCCGCCCTCGCCTACAACGGCACCAGCCCGGGGCCGACCTTGCGGCTGCGGCCGGGTGACACGCTGCGAATCGACCTGGCGAACCGGTTGGACGAGCCGACGAACCTGCACGTCCACGGGTTGCACGTGTCACCGGAAGGCAACGGCGACAACGTCTTCATCGAGGTGGCACCCGGGGAGACGTTCCACTACGAATACCGGCTGCCGGACGATCACCCCACGGGAACGTTCTGGTACCACCCGCACCGGCACGGGCTGGTCGCCGATCAGGTCTTCGGCGGCCTGGCGGGCGCCATCATCGTCGCGGACGACGACGCGGCGGAAGGCCCGTTCGACGAGGACCGGCTGCTCGTGGTCACCGACACCACGCTCGACGAGGCCGGACGGGTCGTTCAGCCCACGTTTCGACGCCGGATGATGGGCCGCGAGGGACGGCTGCTCATGGTCAACGGCCAGGTGCAGCCGGTCTTGACCGCCCGGCGCAACGCCCGGGAGCGGTGGCGGGTGGTCAACGCGTGCTCGTCCCGCTTTCTGCGGCTACGTCTCGACCGCACCGACTTCCTCGTGCTCGGGCTCGACGGCGGCCCGGCTCCGCAGCCACGGCGGCAGGAGGAGGTGTTGCTCGCTCCCGGCAACCGCGCAGACCTCGCGGTCGAGGTGGCGTCCGAGGGCCGGTACCAACTGCTGACCGAGGCGTACGACCGCGGTGGGACGGGGCCCATGATGGGCGGCGGGATGACGAGTGAGCGGGCGTTGCTTGCCGTGGTCGATGTGGACGCCGAGTCGGCCCCGTCCGGGCCGCTCCAGTGGGACGCCACCGAGCCCGAGGATCTTCGCGAAGCGACCGTGGACGAACAGCGCGAGTTGGTCTTCGACGTGGGCATGGGCGGCGGGCGCGGTATGCGGTTCCTGATCGACGGCCGCGAGTTCGACCCGGACCGAGTCGACACCGAAGTGCGGCTGGGCGCCGTCGAAGAGTGGGTGCTGCGCAATCCGAGTCCCATGGACCACCCGTTCCACCTGCACGTGTGGCCGTTCCAGGTGCTCGATCAGGGCGACGGACCCGTTCCGGAGCCCGAGTGGCGCGATGTGATCAACATACCCGCCGGCGGCGAAGTCCTGATCCGCGTCAGATTCGCGGACTTCGGCGGGCGGACGGTGTACCACTGCCACATCCTCGACCACGAAGACCTTGGCATGATGGGCGTGATCGTCGCCTCCTGAGGGCGGGAGCACTGCTCGCACGGCGACTCAGCAGCGTTCAGCTCCTCGTCGCCCTGCAGCCGTGCAGGGCGAGTTCCACCATCCGCGCCACGTGCGCGGACGGATCGTCCGTGTGGCCGGCGGCCCACTCGCGCATCGCGGCCTCGAAGGCGCGCATCACATGCCCGACAAGCGTCTCGGGTGGCAGGTCGTCGCGCAGCTCCCCCCTGCTCACGCACTCGCCCACAAGCCTTGCCAGCGTGTCCACGAACCCCGGACGTACCGCCTGCTCGCCGAGCAGTGCGTCGTGGCGCAGCGGCAGGCTATAGACGAACCGAGCCAGTTGCTGCTGCTCAACCATCCGCCTGGCGGTGCCGACCAGCAGCGCCGTGATCCGGTCGGCGGCCGATCCGTCCGGCTCCGGCTTGGGAGGCTCCGTGGCCAGTAACCGCCGGAACAACTC
>JBMCTR010000388.1:0-2794 GCA_048622955.1 Actinomycetota bacterium | reverse complement strand
GCTCGCCGACGCCGTGGTGCGCCGCCTGCTCGGCTAGCACCCGGCTGGCACCCGGCTGGCACCCGGCTGGCACCCGGCTGGCACCCGGCTAACATCCGCCGGCCGGAGCCGGCCGGCCGCCCCGACCTGAGCGGTGCTGCCGCGCGGGCAGCGGATGGACGTACACTTGGCACTCGGGAAGGTGGAGTGCCAGTAGGGAGGTGCCCCGCTTCATGTCTCTCGACGACCGAAAGCTCGACGTCCTGCGCGCCATCGTCGAGGACTACGTCGACACGCACGAGCCGGTCGGCTCCAAGGCACTTGCCGAGCGGCACAGACTCGGAGTCTCGCCTGCGACGATCCGCAACGACATGGCGACGCTCGAGGACGAGGGCTACATCTCCCAGCCGCACACCAGCGCGGGGCGGATCCCCACGGACAAGGGCTACCGGCTGTTCGTCGACCGGTTGTCGACGGTGAAGCCGCTGACCGCGGCCGAGCGCAGGGCGATCCACACGTTCCTGGACGGCGTCGTGGACCTCGACGACGTGGTGACGCGCACCGTGCGGTTGCTGGCGCAGCTGACCCGGCAGGTCGCCGTCGTCCAGTACCCGTCCCTCACCAAGTCCACCGTCCGGCACGTGGAGCTCGTGCCGCTGTCCCCCTCGCGGATCCTGCTGGTGTTGATCACCGACGCCGGCCGCGTCGAGCAGCGCGTCGTCGAGTTGCCGGCGGACGCCGACGACCAGCTTGTCGGCGACCTGAGGGCGCGCCTGGGCGGCACAGTGCAGGGCCTCGATTTCGGCGCCGTCACGTCCGTGGTGGAAGGCCTGCCCGCCGCGTTCGAGCCGGACGACCGCCCGACGGTGCAGGCGATCATCGCGACCCTCCTCGACTCCCTGGTCGAGCGGCACGAGGAGCGGGTGGCCGTCGCCGGGACCGCGAACGTGGCCCGGTTCGGGGACGACTTCTCGACCGCGGTCGGGCCGCTGCTCGAGGCGCTCGAGGAGCAGGTCGTCCTGCTGCGGCTGCTCGGGGAGGTGTCCAGCCCGTCGATGCCCCTGGTGCGGATCGGCCGGGAGAATCCGTCGGGCCTGTCGGCCGCGTCCATCGTCACGACCGGGTATGGTCCTGGGGAGCGCGCGCTCGGGAGCATGGGCGTGGTCGGACCCACGCGCATGGACTATCCCGGAACAATCGCCTCGGTCGGAGCCGTTGCGCGATACGTCAGCAACATCCTCGCCGCCAACGACTAGGAAGCCACTACGTTGTCCATCGACTACTACGACGTGCTCGGCGTGAGCAGGGAAGCGTCCAACGAGGAGATCAAGAAGGCGTACCGCCGGCTGGCTCGGCAGTACCACCCGGACGTCAACCCTGACCCGGAGACCAAGGAGCGCTTCCAGCAGATCACCGAGGCCTACGAGGTGCTGACCGATCCGAAGAAGCGCGAGGTCTACGACCTGGGCGGCGACCCGATGGCCTCCGGTGGCGGTGTCGGCGGCGACTTCGGCGCCGGCGGTTTCACGTTCACCGACATCATGGACGCGTTCTTCGGCGGCTCGGCGACCAGGGGCCCGCGCAGCCGGGTCCGGCGCGGGCAGGACGCCCTGGCGCGCCTCGAGGTGGAGCTCTCCGAGGCGGTCTTCGGCGCCACCAAGGAGCTGCACGTCGACACCGCGGTGGTGTGCACGGCCTGCAACGGAGAGGGGACGGCGCCGGGCGCCGACCTCACCCGGTGCCCGAGCTGCGGCGGCCAGGGCGAGGTCACCCAGGTGCAGCGCTCGTTCCTGGGCCAGGTGATGACGACGCGGCCGTGCCCCCAGTGCCGCGGCTTCGGGACGATCAACCCCCGGCCGTGCGGCGAGTGCTCCGGCGACGGCCGGGTGCGCACCCAGAAGACTCTCACCATCAAGATTCCCGCGGGCGTCGACTCGGGCACCCGGATCCAGCTCAGCGGGAAGGGCGAGGTCGGCCCCGGCGGCGGCCCGCCGGGCGACCTCTACGTCGAGCTGGTCGTCACGCCGCACCCCGTGTTCACCCGCAGCGGGGACGACCTGCACTGCACCGTGGCGCTGCCGATGGCCGCCGCGGCGCTGGGCACGGTCATCAAGCTGGACACGCTGGACGGGCCGGAGTCGATCGACGTGCAACCCGGGGCGCAGCCGGGCGACACGGTCAAGCTGCCGGCGCGCGGCGTGCCGAAGCTGCGGGGGACCGGGCGCGGAGACCTCGTCGTGCACCTCGACGTGCGAACCCCGACCAAGCTGGACGCCCGCCAGGAGGAACTGCTGCAGGAGCTGGCCTCGCTGCGCGGCGAGGAGCGCCCGCTCGGCCCGGTGTCGACCAAGGACGGCAGCTTCTTCGCGCGCCTGCGTGACGCGCTGAAGTGATGCGCCCGCCGTGACCGCGCCGGTGTTCCTCGTCGACGGCGCCCGGTTGCTCGGCGGAAGCACGGTCACCCTGGACGGTCCGGAGGGCCGGCACGCGGCGGTCGTCCGGCGGATCCGTCCCGGTGAGACGGTCGAGCTCACCGACGGCGAAGGCCGGCTGGCCCGCTGCGTCGTGTCCGAGGCCACGCGGGACGGGCTGGTCTGCGAGGTGCGTTCGCGGCACGAGCTGCCCCCGCCCTCGCCGCGGCTCACCGTCGTCCAGGCGCTGCCCAAGGGCGACCGGGGAGAGCTCGCCGTGGAGCTGATGACCGAGGTGGGCGTCGACGCGATCGTCCCCTGGCCGGCCGCCCGGTGCGTGGCGCGGTGGAAGGGGGAGCGCGGCGCGAAGGCGCTGCGCCGCTGGCGCACGACGGCCCGCGAGG
>JBMCTR010000387.1:0-2795 GCA_048622955.1 Actinomycetota bacterium | reverse complement strand
CGACCTCTTCCTTATCAGGGAAGCGCTCTAACCGTCTGAGCTATAGGCCCGAGCGGGTGCCGCGACGTCCGAGGGTATCTCACACCGGTGACGGCCGCCAAAGGAGCAAGCGGCCGATCAGTCGTCCTCCGCAAGCGTCACCTCGAGACCGCCGAGCAGACCGGCCGACAGGTTGTAGAGGAACGCGCCCAGCGTGGCGAGCGCGGTGATCAGCACGACGTCGACCACTGCGATCAGGGTGGTGAACCCGAGCACGCGCGACAGCGCGGTGTAGCCCTGGATGTCGACGCCCGGGCTGGTCTCCGACGCCGTGAGCTCGAGCACCAGGTTGCCCACCGCTGCGAACACGCCAGCGGCGTCGAGCACCGACCACAGCACCGCGACCGCCACGAAAATGGCGATGCCGATCGCCACGGACAGCAGGAACGAGGTCTTCATCACCGACCACGGGTCAACCCGCAGCAGCCGCAGGCGGGCCTTCCGGACCCGCGACGTGCGGCGCACGGGCGCCGGCATCGGTTGCGGCGGCTGCGTGGACGGCGGAGCGGGAGCCTGCTGCGCGGGCTTGGCGTCAAGGCTCACCTGGGTATCGTCGGCCGGCCTGGGATGCGGTGGAGCCGACGGCGCGGCCGGGGCCGGCGCGTCCACCCGTGCCTGCGGTGCCGCCGACTGATCCTGGCGCACCTGCCACTGCCTGGGCTGCTGTGCCGTACGGTTCGCGGGCTGTGCGGTGTCCACTCGCCCGCTCACGGCCTGGCTGGCCGGGTTCAGCGTGCTGACAGACGGGTCGTGCGCAGCCTCGGCATCCTCACCGGGATGACCCGGTGCGCGGTCTCGCGCCGGTGCCGTCGCCGCCATCGCGGCTGCGGCGCCGGTTGGACCTTCGACAGCAGCGTGCTCGCCGGTCTCCCCGTCGTCCTGGTCCGCTCTCCCGGTCTTCGCCTGCACGTCCTGCTCCGGCGACGTGGAGGGGCCCTGGACGCGCTGGGCCGCCTCCCGGGTCCGTTCCGCCGCGCGGGACGCCTGCGCCCGCAGGGCTGCTGCTACCTCGTACGCCGACGACGCCTTGGTGGTCGAGCTGGCGCCGTTGCCCTGGGACGATGCCTCGGACGGAGCACCCTGGGACGCGTCAGAAGGCGTCGTGGGACGCCCAGTCCCGCCGCTGGTCGTCACGAGTCGTCACCTTTCATCTCACCGGTCTCATCCACCGCAGCGGAATCTTCCTGCGCCCCATCCTCGGCGTTACGGGCGATCGCCACAATGGAATCCCCCGCACCGAGTGCGACGTACTTGACGCCCATGGTGTCACGCCCCTTCGCCGGCACGTCCCGCACCGGGCTTCGTGTCACCCCACCGGAAGAACGAATGGCCAGCACCTCGTCTCCCTCGCCGACGACGAGCGCACCGACCAACGTGCCGCGGTCCTCGTTGATCTTCATTGCCTTGATGCCGAGGCCGCCCCGGCCCTGGAGCCGGTACTCCTCGACAGCTGTACGTTTGGCGTACCCGCCATCCGTGATAGTGAACACGAAAGACTCCGTGTAGTCCTGGACCACCGACATCGAGAGCAACTCGTCGCCGTCACGGAACTTCATGCCGACCACGCCACTGGTGGCACGTCCCATCGGCCTGAGCTGTTCATCAGTCGCCGTGAACCTGATCGCTTGAGCCTTGCGAGACACTAGCAGGATGTCATCGTCCTCCGATACGACCTCGGCGCCGATCAGCTCGTCGTCCTCGTGCCGGAACGTCACTGCGATCAGCCCGCCGGTCCGCGGCGAGTCGTACTCGGTCAGGGCCGTCTTCTTGACCATGCCCTTCTTGGTCGCGAGGACAAGGTACGGCTGCTGCTCGTAGTCCCGGATGGCGAGCACCCGGGCGATCGACTCGTCCGGCTGGAATGCGAGCAGGTTGGCGACGTGCTGGCCCTTCGAGTCGCGGGCGAGTTCCGGTAGCTCGTACGCCTTCGCCCGGTAAACCCGGCCGCGGTTGGTGAAGAACAGGATCCAGTGGTGCGTCGTCGTGACGAAGAAGTGCTCGACGACGTCGTCCTCTCGCAACTGCGCACCGCGCACGCCCTTTCCGCCGCGCCGCTGCGACCGGTAGAGATCGACCCTCGTGCGCTTCGCGTACCCACCGCGGGTGATCGTCACGACCACCGGCTCCTCGGGGATCAGGTCCTCGGCGGTCATGTCACCCTCGGCGGGGACGATCTTGGTGCGCCGGTCATCGCCGTACCGGTCGACGATCTCGGCCAGCTCGTCGCGGATGATCCGCCGCTTGCGCTCGTCCGACGCCAGGATGTCCTCGAGATCGGCGATCGCCGCCACCAGGTTGTCGTGCTCGTCCTGGAGCTCCTGGCGTTCGAGGGCGGCCAGCTTGCGCAGCTGCATGTCGAGGATCGCGCGGGCCTGCAGCTCGTCGATCTCCAGGAACTCCTGCAGCCGCACCTGCGCGTCGGCGGCGGACGGGCTCTGCCGGATGAGCGCGATGACCTCGTCGATGACGTCGATCGCACGGAGCAGGGCGCGGACGATGTGCAGCCGCTCCCGCCGCTTCCGCAGCCGGTACTCGGTGCGCCGCCGGATGACGTCGACCTGGTGGCTGACCCAGTGCCGGACGAACGCGTCCAGCGACAGCGTTCGGGGCACGCCGTCGACCAGCGCGACCATGTTGCAGCCGAAGCTGTCCTGCAACTGGGTGTGCTTGTACAGGTTGTTCCGGACCACGGTGGGGATCGCGTCGCGCTTGAGCACGACGACGATCCGCATCCCGGTGCGGGACGACGAGTCGTC
>JBMCTR010000386.1:0-2798 GCA_048622955.1 Actinomycetota bacterium | reverse complement strand
GACGGTCAGTCCTCGGGCAGGACGGTCAGTCCTCGGGCAGGATCGACGTACCCCGCCAGCCGAGGCCGCCGCCGACCCAGTTGCCGCCGTCCACCGGCACTGTGACGCCGGTGACGTAGTCGGTGGCCGGCGAGCACAGCCACACTGCCCACATCCCCAGCTCGTCGTCGCTGGCCCAGCGATGCATCGGGGTCGCGTCGGACACCACGCGGGCCACGTCATCGCTGTAGACCTGCTGGGCGGACTCGGACAGGTACAGCGGGCCCA
Organism: Actinomycetota bacterium; assembly: GCA_048622955.1. Classification (GTDB taxonomy): domain Bacteria; phylum Actinomycetota; class Actinomycetes; order Jiangellales; family Jiangellaceae; genus JBMCTR01. Next base: position 2,531 of record JBMCTR010000386.1, on the reverse strand, counting down.
TGGCGTTGATCTGGATGCCGAAGCGGGCCCACTCCGCTGCCAGGGTGCGCGTCATGTGCATCACCCCGGCGCGGGCCGCGCCGGAGTGCGCCATGCCCTGCGTGGTGCGTTCCATGACGTTGAGCACGATGGAGAGGATCTTGCCGCCCCGGCCCGTGTCGATGAGGTGACGGCCGACCGCGCGCGTCATGTAGTACGTGCCGTTGAGGTTGAGGTCGACGACCGCGCGCCAGCCCCTGGGGCTGAGGTCCTCGGCCTTGACCGGAAACTGGCCTCCTGCGTTGTTGACGAGGATGTCGATGCCGCCGTACCCGTCCGCCACGTCGGACACGGCCCGGTCGACCTGCTCGGGATCGCGGACGTCCAGCCGGCTCCACGACGCCTTGATGCCCTCGGCGGCGAGCGCGGAGGACGCCTCCTGCAGCCGCTCCGTCCCGCGGGCGGCGAGGTGGACCTGCGCGCCCACCTGGCCCAGCGCCCGGGCGATCACCAGGCCGATGCCGGTGCCGCCGCCCGTGACCAGGGCCACCTTGCCGTCGAGCAGGCTGGGGTTCAGCCAGCGTGTCATGTCCATGGGGCCGCCTCCGTGCTCCCGTCCCCGCCGATGTCGAGCACCGCCCGGACGAAGCCGGGCGGCCGGTCCGCGGCCATCTGCAGCGCGGCCGGAGCCTCGTCAAGAGGGTATTGCTTCGACACCGCGTCGCTGAGCGACACCTCGCCGTCGAGGGCGAGCTTGGCCACCGCCTCGAGCTCGGCCAGGCTCGACACGTAGGCGCCGATGACGCTGATCTCCCGGGCTGTCACCCCGGTGACGGTGGTGCCCAGCATGATCGGCTCATCGAGCACCGAGCCGAGGATCAGCCGTCCGCCGCGACTCAGCATGCGCACCGCTTCGCCCGCCGCCTGCCGGGCGCCGCTGAAGTCGATGACCGCGTGCGCCGGTCCGACCGCGTCGCGGACGGTACGGTGCGAGGCGTCGAGCCCCACGACGGGGAACGCGCCCAGCCGGCGCACCCGTTCGGCCGACGCCTCCCTGCGCACGACCGCCGCCAGCGATGCGGACGGGTAGAGGGCCTGGGCAAGCTTGAGCACGTTCAGCCCGATCCCGCCGGCGCCCATGACGCAGAGCACACCGTCCGGCGGGAGGTCGGCGTAGCTGAGCGCGTGGTACGCGGTGGCGGCGGCGTCGGGGAGCAGGGCGGCCTCAGCAGGCGGCAGGCCGTTCACCACGACCATGCGCGAGGCCGGCCAGCACACCTGCTCGGCCATGCCTCCCGGCAACTCGAACCCGAGCGTGACGACATGGGAGCATCGCTGGTCCTCGCCGCGGTAGCACGCGGGGCACCTGCCGCACGGGATAAGCGGGTGCAGCACGACAGAGTCGCCGATGGACAACTCGGTGTCTTCGGCGGCCTGCGGGCCGAGCTCCTCGACGATCCCGACCACCTCGTGCCCGGGGCGCACCGGGTACGTGGCCCCGCGCGGGAGCACCATGCCGTGCAGCGCGTGCACGTCCGTGCCGCACACGCCGCAGGCCAGCACCCGGACGCGCGCCTCGTCGGGCGCCGGGCTCGGGGGGTCGCCGTCGTGGAGCGCGACCGTTCCAGGGTGGATCTCGACGTACCGCACACGCACCTCCCGGAAGGCCGGAGGGCTCAGCCGTCGCGAAGCACCTGACGGGCCGCGACCAGTTGCTGGATCTCTGCCGTGCCCTCCTCGAACCAGAAACCCCTCGAATCACGATAAATCCGTTCAATCGGACTACCGCGAACGTACCCGACTCCGCCGCATACCCGCAGTGCGAGATCGGTCACGCCGGCGACCATGCGCTGGCAGAACAGCTTGGTCTTGGCCGCGGTCTCGGTCACCGGCTCTCCGGACTCGAACGCGCGGCCCGCCTCCCTCGTCAGCGCCCGTGCGGCGGCGAGGTCGGTGGCCATGTCCGCCACCATTACCTGCACCGCCTGCCGGTCGGCGATCGGCCGTCCGAACGTGACCCGCTGCCGCGCGTACGCGACCGCCTCGTCCATGGCGCGCTGGGCGGTGCCGACCATGCAGGTGGCCAGCGAGATCCGGCTGTAGTCGAGGAACGACATGGCGACCTCGAGGCCCTGGCCGACCTCGCCGAGCCGCCAGGCGTCGTCGAGCCGCAGGCCGTCGAATGTCACCGTGCCGTGCCCGGTGCCGGCGAGGCCCATCATCTGCTGTGTGGCGTCGATCCGCAGGCCGGTCGCCTCGTGGCGCGGCACGAGGAACGTCGTGAGGGAGTCGGCGGCGCCGCGCTCGTCCGTCGCCACGGTGAGGATCAGGTGGCTGGCCCGGTCGGCGAAGGTGATCAGGTGCTTCTCGCCGGTCGCCCGCCAGCCGTCGCCGTGCCGCTCGGCTCGGGAGTGCAGGTCGCGTCCGGTGCCGCCGGCCGGTTCGGTCAGCGCGAACGCGCAGAACGCGCGCCCGGCGGCCATGTCGCGCACCACCTCGTGCTGCTTGGCCGTCCCGAACGCGGCGAGCGGCCGCCAGAACCCGTTGGCGAC
>JBMCTR010000385.1:0-2805 GCA_048622955.1 Actinomycetota bacterium | reverse complement strand
GGCCTGCCGCGGCACGGGCCCGCCTGCCGAACGTGATCGAACCCGTCAGTCGTCGAGGCCGCGGGCGACGAGGGCCTCGCCGACCGCGTCGGCGTGCTGCAGGCTCCGCACGACCAGCGGGACGGCGTAGGCCTGCACGCTTCCCCGCAGGCCGCGGGCGCGCAGGGCGTCCCGTACCTCGGTGGCCAACCCGGCCACCACCGGAACCGCGCGCATGGCCAGCGCCAGGACGAGCGCGGCCCGCTCCGGGTCGACCCGCACCACCCGCAGCGGGCGCAGGCAGCGTTCGATCACGTCGAGCAGGTCGCTCGTCGGCGTCACCAGTGTCAGCAGTGCGGCGAGGGCGACCGTGAGCAGCAGCTTCCCGGCGATCAGGGTGGCGGTCTCCCAGCCGGACGTCGCACCCTGGAACACGGCCAGCGCCCCGACCGCCCACCGCAGCGGGCGCACCTGCCGCCAGACGACCGACGGGCCCAGCCCGGCGCTGCCGTACAACGCAACCGTGCCCACGGCGGCGGCGCCGACGGCGAGCGGGTCGCGGAGCAGCAGCACGCCGGTCACCAGCACACCGAGCCCGGCGAGCTTGGTGCCCGCGGGTGCCCGGTGCAGCCAGCTCATCCGACGAGCTGCCGGTAGTACGCCACTGCCGCCTCCGGCGTGTCGTCGGCGACGATGCACCCCTCGTCGAACACGAGCACCCGGTCGAAGCCGGCCACCGCCTCGAGGTCGTGCGTGACCATCACGACCTGCTGCGGCAGCCCCCGGATGAGCTCCAGCACGCGGCGGGTGTTCGGCAGGTCCAGCAGCGTCGTCGGCTCGTCGCAGACGAGCACGCGGGGCTCGGTGACCAGCACCGACGTCAGCGCGAGCAGCTGCTTCTGCCCCCCGGACAGCAGGTGGGCGGGGTGATCGGCGTAGCCGCCGAGGCCGACGGTGTCGAGCGCCTCGGCGACCAGCCGCGCGGTCCGCTCCTTGTCCAGGCGGCGCGGCCGGAGCCCGAACGCCACGTCCTCGGCCACCGTGGGCATCACGATCTGCGCGTCGGGGTCGGTGAACACGAAGCCCACCATCCGGCGCACGGCGGCGGCGTCGCGGCGCGTGCTGCGGCCGTGGACGCTGACGGTGCCCTCGTCCGGCACCACGAGGCCGTTGAGCAGGCGGGCGAACGTGGACTTGCCGGAGCCGTTGGCGCCGAGCACCGCCACCCGCCGCTCGGCGAGTGTCGCGTCCACCGAGCGGAGGACCGCGCGCTCGCCGAAGGCGTGACTGACGCGCCGGACCTCGATCAAGACGCCGTGCCGGCGGCCCGTTGCCTCGACTCGGACAGCCGTGGGTACGCCCGGTGCACCCCCGCGGCGACCACGGTGGCGAGGAACGCCTTCACGAGGTCCCCGAACAGAAAGAGCGTGCCGCCGGTGATGAGAGCTTCCTCGAAGCTCAACCCTGCGCGCCACGCCAGCCACGGGACGCCGACCGCGTACACCACGAGGATGCCGCCCACCACGCAGGCGGTGAACGCGAGAGAGCGGTCGAACCGGCGTACCCCGTGCGCGATCAGGCCGATGACGAAAGCGGCGAGGGGGAAACCGACGAGGTACCCGCCGGTCGGCCCGGCGAACGTGCCGAGACCGGCGGCACCGCCGGCGAACACCGGCAGCCCGACCGCGCCCATTGCCAGGTAGACCACGACGGCGAGCGCGCCCCGGACCGGTCCGAGCAGCAGGCCCGCGAGCATCACGCCGAACGTCTGCAGCGTGATCGGGACCGGGCTGCCGAACACGTGGATCGTCCCGGGCAGGGACAGCGCGGCGATGAGCGCGGCGACCACGGCGATTCGGGCGAGGTCCGCGGCGGTGAGCCGGCGCGGGGCGCCGCGTAAGGCATGGCGGTCACGGAGCGCGCGGAGTCCGGTGTGCATCACGGCGCCAACGGTAGACGGCTTCGGCACTCCCGGCACCGGTGGATGGCGACAACGTCGGCCGCCGCGTCATTGTGGGAGCCGCTGAACCCGGCGGGAAACGCCGCCGAGAGAAGGTGCCCGGAGATCCACCCCCCAACACAGCGCAGAGAAGGGGCACTTGTCACACTGAGAGGGGTTGGCACAACTGTGCTGGTAGCGACCACGGAGGCGGAAGACCACGCGATCCGGGGCTCTTTCCCTCCGCGGGGATGGCATTTCGGGACACGCTATTCAGGTCATTTTGGCATGAAAGTGACGAAACGCGGGTAGGATCTTGCGTTCCGGTAGCGAAAACCTCTTCCGGGGGTGGATCATGGTCCCGCAGCTCAGTGCACATCTCTAGTAACGGGAGGACGCGTGGCCGAGAAGCTCGCGAAAGGCGCGCGGATCAGCGGGGGCCAGCGGGAGAAGCTGGCCGCCGATCTAAGAAAGAAGTACGAGACCGGCAAGAGCATCCGCGAGCTCGCCGGCGAAACCGGTCGGTCGTACGGCTTCGTACACCGGCTGTTGTCGGAGTCCGGCGTGCAGCTGCGTGGACGTGGCGGCGCGACACGGGGCCGAAAGAAGTCCTGAACCCGGCCGCTTCCGCCGAGAGCCTGCGAGCCGGAGGGCTCGAGCTCTCGGTGGACCCGCCTGTCGCACGAGTGACGCTCGCGCGGCCGGCGACACGCAACGCGCAGACGCCCGCCACCTGGCGGGCCTTCGCGGCCGTCGGCGACGCGCTGGCGGCCGCGAGCACGGGTTCCGACGCCGTACGCGTCGTTGTCGTCGATGCGCAGGGCCCGTCCTTCTCGGCGGGCCTTGACCTGCGCCTGCTGGACGGCACGGGGGTGCCGGGGGAACCC
>JBMCTR010000384.1:0-2819 GCA_048622955.1 Actinomycetota bacterium | reverse complement strand
CCCGAGCCCAGCGCTGCTGCGATGGTGGCGAAACCGTCGAACAGCGCGTCCTTCGCCTCCCGTCGCTCGGTGCGGTCCAGCCCGGATGTCCTGCTCACCATCACTCTATTCAAACAGCTACTTGACTAATCTCCAACCATGGTGGACCATCGATATTCAACGGTATTCAAATGGTCGCTTGAGTTTGGAGATCGAGACGGTGGTCGATGTCATACCGCTCGTCGACGAGGGCCTCGGCAACAGCGCGTACCTGGTCGATCTCGGGGACGGCTCGGCGCTGACCGTCGACCCGGAGCGGGATCCCCGGCCCTACGCCGCGGCGGCCGAACGCCGCGGGCTGGTCCCGCGCATCGTGGTGGAGACCCACCTGCACGCGGACTTCGTCTCCGGCGGACGAGAGCTCGCCGCGACCGGGGCGCGGCTGGTCGCACCGGCCGCCGCCGAGGTGGCGTACGGCCACGAGGCGGTACGGGACGGCGACGAGCTGGACCTCGGCGGGCTGCGGTTGCGGGCGATCGCGACGCCCGGGCACACGCCGGAGCACCTTGCCTACCTGCTGGTCGACGACGGGCGCCCGGTGGCGCTGTTCTCCGGCGGGACGCTGATGGCCGGGGGCGTCGCCCGCACCGACCTGCTGTCGCCCGACCTCACCGAGCCGCTGGCCCGGCAGGCGTACCACTCGGTCCGGGAGCGGCTGTTCACGCTGCCGGACGACCTTCCCGTCTACCCCACGCACGGCGCCGGGTCGTTCTGCGCGGCGAGCCCGGGAGGCGAGCGCGTCACCACGATCGGCCGGGAGAAGTCCGCGAGCCCGCTGTGGGCCGACGACCCGGACGAGGACACCTTCGCCGCCCGCCTGCTGGGCGGGTACGGCAGCTTCCCGCCGTACTTCCTCGAACTGCGCGGGGTGAACCGCGCCGGCCCCGCCGTGTACGGGTCCGCGCCGCCGTTGCAGCCGCTGGCGCCGGCCGAGGTCGAGGCCGCGGTGGACGACGGGGCGGAGCTGGTCGACGCGCGCAGCATCGAGGCGTTCGCGGCCGGACACGTCCCTGGGTCGCTGTCCATCCCGTGGCGGCCGCAGTTCGCGACGTGGCTGGGCTGGCTCGTCGGCCGCGACCGGCCGGTCGTGTTCGTCGCCGACGACGCCACCGACCGCGCGGACCTGGTGTGGTCCTGCCTCACGGTCGGCTTCGAGCGGATCGCCGGCGAGCTTGCCGGCGGAGTCGACGCGTGGGCCGCCACGGGCCGCCGGCTCGAGACGACGCCGCTGGTCAACGCCGAGGACGCCGGGCAGCGGCAGGTCGTCGACGTCCGGCAGGAGTCCGAGTACGACGCGGGTCACGTCGCCGGGGCGGTGCACCGCGAGTTGGGCTCGCTGGCCGACGACGCGTCCCTCGGCGGAGATCCGCTGCTGGTCCACTGCGGCAGCGGGCAGCGCGCCATGTCCGCCGCCAGCGTGCTCGAACGGGCCGGGCGGCGCGAGGTCGCCGTGTTCGCCGGCGGGCCCGACGACCTCGCCGAGGCCGGCTACCCGCTGGAGGATCGACGTTGACGACCGTGCCACCGGTGCGCCTCGGGCTTCGGGAGAACCTGCCGCAGTTCGCTCTCCTCGTCGGCGTCAACGCGCTCGTCGGCGGGATGGTCGGCCAGGAGCGCACCGTGGTTCCGCTGCTTGCCGAGCAGGAGTTCGGTTTGCGCGCGTACACCGCGATGCTGACGTTCATCGCGGTGTTCGGCGTCACGAAGGCGCTGGTCAACTACATCGCAGGGACGCTCGCCGACCGGTTCGGGCGCAAGCCCGTGCTGCTCGCCGGCTGGCTCGCCGGCCTGCCCGTGCCGCTGCTGCTGATCTGGGCGCCGTCGTGGTGGTGGGTCGTGGCCGCCAACGTGCTGCTCGGCGTCAACCAGGGGCTGGCTTGGTCGGTCACCGTCATCATGAAGATCGACCTGGTCGGGCCGCGGCGCCGCGGCACCGCGATGGGCCTCAACGAGGCCGCCGGGTATGGTGCCGTCGCCGTCGGCGGCTGGGCCACGGGCGCCATCGCCGAGGTCGCCGGGCTGCGGCCCGAGCCGTTCTTCCTCGGCCTGGCGTTCGCAGGGCTCGGCCTCGGCCTGTCCGCCCTGGCCGTCCGCGAGACCGCCGGCCACGTCGCGCTCGAAAGCGGCGGCCGGCACGACGGCGTCACCGCCCGGCAGGTCTTCGCGATGTCCACCTGGCGGCACCGCACGCTGTCCACGGCGAGCCGGGCCGGCCTGGTCAACAACCTCAACGAGGGAGCAGCCTGGGGGCTGTTCCCTGTGCTGTTCGCCCTTGGCGGCCTCGACGTGGGCGCCATCGGGCTGCTCGTCGCGATCGCGCCCGCCGTCTGGGGGGCGGGGCAGCTGTTCACCGGCGCGCTGTCGGACCGGATCGGCCGCAAGTGGCTCGTCGCCGCCGGCCAGTTCACCGAGGCCGCCGGCCTCCTGGTCATCGCCGCCGGCGACAGCTTCCCGGTGTGGGCGGCGGGCAGCGCCCTGTTCGGCGCCGGCACCGCGATGGCCTACCCCACCCTGCTGGCGGTGATCGGCGACGTGGCCCACCCCGCGTGGCGGGGCGCGGCGGTGGGTGTCTACCGGTTGTGGCGCGACCTCGGCTTCGCCGTCGGCGCGCTGCTCGCCGGCGCGCTGGCGGACCTGTACTCCGTGACGGCGGCCATCGTCGGCGTTGCCGTCATCACCGCCGCGTCCGGCATCGACGTGACGTTGCGCATGGCCGAGACGCACCACCGCGTTCTGCGAGGCTGACCTCCGCGCAGGCGGGTCATTCCGCTGCCGGTCCG